>NZ_JBQOIF010000005.1:0-239441 GCF_052665395.1 Stenotrophomonas sp. 3(2025)
CGATACCCACCGGACCGGTAGGCCACGACCGTTGGTCGTGGCACATGACCTGCCTTGGGTAGTGCCGGCCGCTGGCCAGCGGCCGGCCCTACCGTTGGGAATCAAGCCACGTAGATGGTCTTGATGTTCATGAACTCATGGATGCCGTGGTCGGCCAGTTCACGGCCGAAACCTGACTCCTTGCTGCCGCCGAACGGCAACCGCGCATCGCTCTTGACAATGGCGTTGACGAAGGCCGCACCGCATTCCATGCGCTGGGCGAAGGACTCGCCACGCACCGGGTCACGCGTCCACACGCTGCCGCCGAGGCCGAAGCGGGTGTCGTTGGCCACGCGCAGCGCTTCGGCTTCATCCTTGACCCGGATCACTGCGGCGACCGGCCCGAACAGTTCTTCGTCATAGGCCGGCATGCCCGGCCCCACCTGGTCGAGCACGCTGGCCGGGTAACCCGCGTGCGAACCGGCGATCGGTTCGCCGCCGATCAGCACCCGCGCGCCTTTGGCGACGCTGGCCTGCACCTGCTTGTGCAGTTCGTCGCGCAGGTCGGCACGGGCCATCGGCGCCAGCGTGGTGCCGCGCTCGTTCGGGTCGCCGTACTGACGCTCGCCCGCGGCCTCGACGAAGCGCCGGGTGAATTCTTCGGCCACCGCTTCAACCACGATGAAGCGCTTGGCGGCAATGCAGGTCTGCCCACTGTTGTCGAAGCGCGACTTCACCGCGGCGGCAACCGCCTTGTCCAGGTCGGCATCATCGAGCACCACGAAGGCGTCGCTGCCGCCCAGCTCCATCACCGACTTCTTCAACTGGCTGCCAGCGTTGGACGCGATGGAGCGCCCAGCCCGCTCGCTGCCGGTCAGGGTGACTGCCTTCACCCGTGCATCGCGCAGTACGTCGGCAGCCTGGTCGTTGTCGATGTGCAGCACGTCGAACACACCGTCCGGCAGGCCGCCATCGCGGCACACCGCCAGGATCAGGTCGGCGCACTGCGGCACGTTGCTGGCGTGCTTGAGCAGCGCCACGTTGCCGGCCATGAACGCCGGGGCCAGGAAGCGGAACACCTGCCAGATCGGGAAATTCCACGGCATCACCGCGAACACGCAGCCGATCGGCTCATAGCGCACGTAGCTGCGCTGGGCCTCGGTGTCGATCAGCTGCGGCTTCAGGTAATCGGCGGCATGGTCGGCATAGAACTCACAGGTGGTCGCGCACTTTTCCACTTCGGCCAGGGCCTCGGCCTTCAGCTTGCCCATCTCGCTGGTCATGGCCTGCTGCAGGTCATCGCAGCGCGCACGCAGCTGGCCGGCAATCTGCTTGAGGATCGCCCCGCGATCCTGCAGCGAGCGCTCGGCCCAGCGCGGGAACGCCTCGGCTGCGGCCTGCAGGCGCTGCTCGATGGCAGCGGCATCCATCAGCTCATGGCGGTAGGACACCTGGCCGGTGGCCGGGTTGATGATCTCGACGGTCATGGGGGGTCTCCATCAGGTAGACCCCCATTGTGCGCCGGCCGCCGTGAGCCGGATGTTGCGGCTCAGCCGTTGTCCTGGCGGGCCAGCTGCAGGTCGCGCTGGCGTCGCTTCTCCGCACGCGCATTGATGTACCAGCCGATCACCGCGGCGATGGACACTGCCGATACCAGCAGCGTGGCCAACGCGTTGATCTTCGGGCTGATGCCCATGCGTACCGAGGCGAACACCTTCATCGGCAGCGTGGTCGAGCCCGGTGTGGCAACGAAGCTGGCCACCACCACGTCATCCAGCGACAGGGTGAACGCCAGCAGCCAACCGGCCACCAGCGCCGGGGCGATGATCGGCAGGGTGATGCGGGTGAACACGGTCAGCCGGCTCGCGCCAAGATCCATCGCCGCTTCTTCCAGCGACAGGTCCATCTCCTGCAGGCGCGAGGACACCACCACGGTGACGAAGCACAGGGTGAAGGTGACGTGGGCGATCCAGATGGTGGCCAGGCCGCGCGCCGGGAAGCCCGGTATCGCGCCCATCGAGGCCAGCAGCGCCATCAGCGAGAAGCCCAGGATCACGTCCGGCATCACCAGCGGCGCGGTCACCAGCGCACCGAAGAACGGCTTGCCGCGGAAACGCTTGAAGCGGGTCATCACCATTGCCGCCAGCGTGCCGAGCACGGTGGCGGTACAGGCGGTCCAGAACGCGACCACCAGGCTGGTCCACATCGCCTCCATCAGCGCGCGGTCGGCAAACAGGTCGCTGTAGGCACGGGTGGAAAACCCGGCCCAGACCATGGCCAACCGCGAGCTGTTGAACGAATAGAACATCAACAGCAGGATCGGCAGGTACAGGAAAGCGAAACCGAGCAGCAGCACGCCCAGGCCCAGGCCCTTGGCAGAACGCGGGCTCATGCCTGCTTCCCTTCCAGCAACCGCTGCTGGGATCGGTTGAACAGCAGGATCGGCACCAGCAGCAACAGAATCATCGCCACTGCCATTGCCGAGGCGCCCGGCCAGTTGCGGTTGTTGAAGAATTCATTCCACAGCTGTCGGCCAACCATCAGCGTTTCCGAGCCACCCAGCATTTCCGGAATCACGAATTCACCGATCGCCGGGATCATCACCAGCATGCAGCCGGCGATGATGCCCGCCTTCGACAGCGGCAGGGTGATGCGCAGGAACGCCTGCCACGGCTTGGCGCCGAGGTCGTAGGCTGCTTCCAGCAGACGGTGGTCATGCTTGACCAGGTTGGCGTACAGCGGCAGCACCATGAACGGCAGATAGCAGTAGACGATACCGATGTAGGCCGCAGTCGGGGTGTCGATCAGCTGCAGTTTCGGCAGGCCCAGCGAGGTCATCAGCGACTGCAGGCCGGTGTACTGCAGGAACTGGTCGAGCAGGCCGTTGCGGTCCAGGATCGCTTTCCATGCATAGACGCGGATCAGGAACGAGGTCCAGGACGGCAGCACCACCAGCATCATCGCCACGTTGCGCGCGGCCGGCGACAGGCGGGCGATGGCATAGGCCATCGGATAGCCGATCAGCAGGGTGAGGAAGGTCGAGATCGCGGCGATCTTGATCGAGCTCAGGAACGCCTGCGCATAGATCGAATCACGGAACAGCGCCAGGTAGTTCTCGAGGTTGAGCTTGAGCGAGAACCCGCCATCGACGTACTGCAGCAGCCAGGTGTACGGCGGCGAGCCGACCCGGCTGTGCGAGAAGCTGATCATCAGCACGATCAGGAACGGCACGGCGAAGAACAGCAGCAGCCACAGGTACGGAATGCCGATCACCGTGGCACGCAGCCCCGGCAGCCAGCGCTTCAGGCCGGCGGCGCTCATGAGGTCAGCACCACGCCGTCGTTGTCGCGCCAGTGCACCCACACCTGGTCGCCCCAGGTCAGGCCATCACTGGCCCAGCGCTGCGAGTTGGCGAAGTTGGCCAGCACCTTGGCGCCGCTGGGCAGGCGCACGTGGTAGACCGAATGGCTGCCGAAGTAGGCGATGTCCTCGATCACGCCCTGCGCCTTGTTGGTGTGCCCTTCCGGCTCGTCCTTGCCGATCATCACCTTCTCCGGGCGCAGCGCGAACGCGACCGGCTGCCCTTCGTAGCAGGTGATGCCGTGGGCGATGTAGACCGGCGCCGGGAACAGCGGGGAACGCACGGTCACGTATTCGGGCAGGTCCTCGTCGATCACCCCGTCGAACAGGTTGACCGAACCGATGAACTCGGCGACGAAGCGATTGGCCGGCTGCTCATAGACCTCGTCGGGCTTGCCGACCTGCTGGATCCAGCCGGCGTCCATCACCGCGATGCGGGTGGCCATGGTCATCGCCTCTTCCTGGTCGTGGGTGACCATCACGCAGGTCACGCCCGACGACTCGATGATGCTGACCAGCTCCAGCTGCATCTGCGAGCGCAGCTTCTTGTCCAGCGCGCCCATCGGCTCGTCCAGCAGCAGCAGCTTCGGCCCCTTGGCCAGCGACCGCGCCAGCGCCACGCGCTGCTGCTGGCCGCCGGACAGCTGGTGCGGCTTGCGCTTGCCAAGATGGCCCATCTGCACCAGGTCGAGCATCTCGCCCACGCGCTTGGCGATGGCCTCGCGGCCGAGTCCGTCCTGCTTCAGGCCGAAGGCGATGTTCTGCTCCACGGTCATGTGCGGGAACAGCGCATAGGACTGGAACATCATGTTGACCGGCCGCTGGTACGGCGGCAGCGCATCCATCCGCTGGCCATCGACGGTGATGCTGCCCTTGGTGGGTGTCTCGAAGCCGCCCAGGCAGCGCAGCAGGGTCGACTTGCCGCTGCCAGAGCCACCGAGCAGCGCGAATATCTCGCCCTTGCGGACGTCCAGGTTGACGTCGTCGACGGCGACGAAGCCATCGAATTCCTTGCGCAGATCACGAATGGAGAGATAGCCGGGCACACCGGTCGCTTCGACGACGGCGGCTTCCGGCTGGGCTTCAACGGGCATGGGGGCTCCGGGAGCGGGCGGTGGACAGCGGCCGCCATTCTAACGGCCGGGGGCCGCAGGGGATATGACGGGCTGTGGCGGGCGGCCGCCTCGCCATGCCATCGGGGCAATCAGCGGATGGCCACCGGCGGCGCCTCCTGCCAGCCCAGGCCCAGGCTCTTCTGCAGGGCCACATAGCGCACCAGCAGCTGCAGGCGCGCCTGTGCGGCGGCATCCTGGGCCTGCAGGCGCTGGCGCTGCACGTCCAGCAGGTCGATCTGCGAGGTCGCCCCAGCCTGCCGACGCTGGCGCATAAGGCCCAGCGAGCGGTCGGCCGAGGCCTCGGCGCGGACACTGGCCTGCAACTGCTGCCGCGCAGCGCCGAACCGCGCCAGCGCCGTGTTCGCATCCTGCAGCGCCGCCAGCACCGTGCCCTCGTAGGCCGCCAGCCTGGCCTCGTTGCCCGCCCGGGCCTGCGCTACACGGGCCTTGTTCACGCCGAAATCCAACAGCGACCAGCGCAGGAACGGAGCAACGATCGTGGCCGCCGAATCCCGCCCCAGGTCGGACAGCGAGGTGGCTCCGGCGCCGATGCTGCCCAACAGCGTCACCTGCGGAAAGTACGCCGAGAGAGCCTGGCCGATCTGCGCCGACGAAGCTGCCAGCTCGCGCTCGGCCTTGCGTACATCCGGCCGGCGCTGGATAAGCGCGCCCGCATCATCCACCGGCACGCGGGCCGGCAGCGCTGGCAGCGGCTGGTCCGCCGCCAGCCGCGCATCCAGTGCACCGGGCTCGCGGCCAACCATCAGGGCCAGCACATCGCGCGCCTCATCGGCCAGTGCCTGCAGTGACGGCAGCGCGGCCTGCTGCTGTTGCAGCTGGGCCTGCGCCCGTTCCACCTGAAGGTCCGAATCTGCGCCGCGCTGGCGGCGCTGGCGGGTCAGCTGCAGGCTTTCATCGGCGGCGCGGAGGTTGTGTTCGGCCAGGGCGATACGCTCGCGGCTGCTGCGGTAGCCCAGGTAGACCTGGGTCAACTCGGCGGCCAGCTGCACCTGTGCGTCGGCCAGTGCTGCCGCGTTGGCCTCGGCCTCGGCGGCGGCCTGCTCGGCTGCGCGGCGCCGGCGCCCGAACAGGTCCAGTTCCCAGCTGGCGTCGAAGCCGGCCACGTACAGTTCGGTATCAAGATCGATATCAGCGAACTGCTGGCGCAGCTGCGCGGCTTCCTGAGGGCGGCCGTTGGCCTCGGCCACGCCGGCGATGTTCTCGCCAAGGCCACGTACGCTGTTTTCCAGGGAATCGGGCGCGGTGACGTTGGCGTAGCCGGCCACTGCCCCCACCTTGGGCAGCTGCTCGGCGCGACGCTGGCGCTGCAGCGCGCGCGAGGCCAGCAGCTTGGCCTGGGCCGCACGCAGGTTGGGGCTGTTGCGCAGCGCCTCGTCCACCAGCTGGTCCAGCAGCGGATCATTCAGCGCGCGCCACCACTGGCTGGGTGGCGTGGCCGGCTGCACGTCAGCCTGCGCGGCGCGCGGCAGCCGTGCCTGTGCGGTGGCATTGCCGGCAACGTCCGGCTTCACGTAATCCGGCCCCAGCATGCAACCGGCCAGCAGCAGCGGCACCGTGGCTGGCCACAGGCGGCGCAGGCGAAGGGACAGGGCCGGGAAAAGGGGCAAGGTCGTCGAAGTCATCAGTGCATCGCCAATGGAACGCCCTTGGGCAGGGGCTTGAGCAGGAACACCAGTGGCAGGGTCGCCACCACGATCAGGCCGAAGATCCAGAACAGGTCGTTGTAGGCCATCACCATTGCCTGCATCTGCACGGTCTGCGCCAGCACAGCCAGCGCCTGCGTGACGTCGCCGAGCTGTTGGCCGTAAGCATGCAGCGCATCCTGGGCCACGGTCGAATTGGCGGTAACGCTGCTGCCGATGGCATCGACGTGCAATGTGGCGCGACGCTCCTGGAAGGTGGAGATGATGGCCAGGCCGATCGAACCACCCAGATTGCGCGCGGCGTTGAACAGGCCCGAGGCATCGCTGGTGTATTCGCGCGGCACCGAGGTGATGGCGGCCTGGTTCAGCGCCATCATCGCCAGCGCCAGCCCGCAGCCCTGCAACAGCTGGCCGATGACAAAGTGCGGGCCGATGCTG
The DNA here is from genome assembly GCF_052665395.1 of Stenotrophomonas sp. 3(2025). Classification (NCBI taxonomy): domain Bacteria; kingdom Pseudomonadati; phylum Pseudomonadota; class Gammaproteobacteria; order Lysobacterales; family Lysobacteraceae; genus Stenotrophomonas; species Stenotrophomonas sp. 3(2025). The sequence goes on from NZ_JBQOIF010000005.1 coordinate 6,557, forward strand.
TCCGGGGTCAGGCCCAGATTGACGAAGCAGGCGGCGGCAAAGCACAGCATCCCGCCAAACACCATGATGCGCACGTCCACCGTTTCCAGCATCTTCGGCATCAACGGCATCAGCAGGATGGTCGGCAGGCCGGCCAGCAGCAGCACGTAACCGGCCTGTTCGGTGTTGTAGCCGGCGATGATCGCCAGGAACTGCGGGATCATGTACATGACCCCGAACAGGATCATGCCCACCGCCATCACCATCACGAACACCGCGCCGAAACTGCGCTGGAAAAGGATGTTGAGGCGGATGACCGGCTCCTTGCTGATGAACTGCGAGAGCGCCAGCAGCGCGAACCCCAGCAGCGAGACGATGCTGAGCACTACGATCATGCTCGATTCGAACCAGCGCTCGCGCTGGCCGTCTTCCAGTACCACGGTAAGCGCGGACAGGCCGGCGGTCATGCCGACGATGCCCAGCCAGTCGGCGCGCAGCAGCCCGACCCAGTTCGATTTCTCATGCGGCAGGCCCAGCAGAAGCAAGGCAACCAGGCCAGCGCAGATGGGCACGTTGATGAAGAAGGCGTAGTGCCAGCTGACGTTCTCGGTCAACCAGCCGCCCAGCAGCGGGCCGATCACCGGGCCGAGAATGACGGTCATGCCGAACAGCGCGGTGCCCAGCGGCTGCTGTTTCGGCGGCAAGCGCGTGCCGACGATGGTCAGCGCAGTAGGGATCAGCGCACCGCCGGCAAAGCCCTGCCCTACCCGGCCGGCGATCATCATCGGCAGCGAATCGGCCAGGCCGCACATCACCGAGAATGCGGTGAACAGCGTGGCGCAGATCAGCAGGAACGTGCGCAGGCCCAACGTGCGCACGAACCAGCCGGTCAGCGGAATCATGACGATTTCCGAGACCAGGAAGGCAGTGGAGATCCAGGTGCCTTCGGTGCCGCTGGCGCCGACCTCGCCCTGGATGGTGGGCAGTGCCGCGTTGACGATGGAGATGTCCAGCGTGGCCATGAACGAGCCGATGGTGCCGGCCGCCACGGCCAGCCACGCACCGGCATCGGCCTTGCCTTCGGCGGCGGGCGCTGCGGAGGCAGTGGTGGCATTCATCGCGCCGGCGCGGCCGTGGCCTCGGCCTCGTCCCGGGTGCGCTCACGCGCGTCCTTGGCGTTGCGGGTGTCCACGGTCACTTCCACCGACATGCCCGGCACCAGCACCTTGCGCGCCTCGGCACCGGCGTCCACCCGGATGCGCACCGGCACGCGCTGCACGACCTTGGTGAAATTGCCGGTGGCGTTCTGCGGCGGCAGCAGCGCGAACTGCGAGCCGGTGCCGGGCGAGATGCTCTCCACAGTGCCGTGCAGGGTAGTGCCCGGCAGTGCATCGACCTTGATCTCGGCCGGCTGTCCGGCACGCATCAGACCCACCTGGGTTTCCTTGAAGTTGGCGCTCAGGTACAGCGACTCGACCGGCACGATGGTCATGGTGCGGGTGCCGGCAGCGACGAACTGTCCCACCTGTACGGTCTTGTTGCCGACCCGGCCGTCGATGCGCGCGCGAAGCTCGGTGTCCTCGAAGGCGACCCGCGCCTGCGCGGCATCGGCCTGGGCCTGCTTCAGGCCGGCCTGGGCCTGTTCCAGTTGCGCCTGGCTGGCTTCGATCTGGCTCTGCGCGCCCTGGATCTGCGCCCTGGCCGCATCGTACTGGGCCTGTGCACGTTCGACGTCGTGGCGCAGGCTTTCCACGTGTTCGTGGGTGTCGGCACCGCTGGCAGCCAACGGGGTGAAGCGGGCCAGCTCGGCCTTGCCGAATCGCAGCGAGGCGGTGGCAGCGGTGAGTTGGGTGCGGGCCTGCAGCAGGCTGGACTGCTGGCCCTGCACGCCGGCGGCGGCGGCCGCGATATCGGCCTCGCGCACGGCGATCACCGCCTCGGCCTGGTCCAGGGTGGCGCGGTAGGTGCGCGGGTCGATGCGCAGCAGCGGTTCGCCGGCCTTGACCCACTGGTTGTCCTGCACCAGCACCTCGGTGACGTAGCCGTTGATGCGCGGGGCGACCGCCACCGCGTCGGCCTGCAGGTAGGCGTTGTTGGTGTCCTGCAGGTAGCGGCCGACCAGGAGGTGATAGGCCAGCCAAGCGATCAGCACCAGCACGACGAGGATGCCGATGATCGCCAGCATCCACCGGACCTTGGGGTTCTTCAGCGGTGAGGGCTTGGCGTGCTCCTTCCGCCGCTCGTTTTCATCATCGTGGGCGCTGTCGTCGCGCTGGGGCTGTTCGGTCATCGTCTCGTGGCGGTGGTCAGTGCCGTACGGGAAGGTAGGGCAGGCGGCGCCGACGCGGAGTGAACGTGGCGATCGCATCAGCGTGAGACCCGACCACCGGCTTGTCGCCAATGGCCCGTTGGTGCAACGGCACCGACGCCCGGCGACCAACGCCTTCGCCTTGGTCCGTGGCCAATCCATGCAGATGCAACGTTTTTCAGAGCGGAAATCATTGACCCGGCACGCGCTGTCATTGGGGAATCACCTCGACCCTCAAGTGAATCCGACATGGCCCACTCCAAATCATCACCGGTTCTCCCCTGCTGCCCGTCCGCATCTACGCCGCGTGACGTCGTGATCATCGGCGCCGGCCAGGCAGGGCTGTCACTCAGCGCGGCCCTGCAGGAGGCCGGCATCAAGCATCGGGTACTGGAGGCCGAGGCCGTGGGTGCCAGCTGGAAGCGCCGCTGGGATTCGTTCCAGACCAACACCGCCAACGCGACGATGGCCCTGCATGGCCACGCCTATGCCGGCGACCACCCGGATGGCTTCATGGCCGCACCGGAAGTGATCCAGCAGCTACGCGACTATGCCAGCGAAAGGTTACTGCCGATCCACGAAGGCTGCGCGGTCCTGCGTGTCACGCCCAAGGCGGGCGGCTACGCCATCGAATCCAGCCGCGGACCGATCCAGGCCGCTGCGGTGGTGGTGGCCACCGGCGAATACGGCCGTCCCCGGATGCCCCGCGTTCCCTTTGTGCCCGGGCCGGCACTGGCGGTACTGCACTCCAGCAACTACCGCAATGCTGGGCAGCTTCCCGATGGCGCGGTGCTGGTCATCGGCGGCGGCCAGTCCGGCGCGCAGATCGCCCAGGATCTCCGCGCCAGCGGCCGCAACGTGTATTGGTCGCTGGCCGAGCGCCATTCGCATACGCGCCGGCTGCGCGGCAAGGATTCGATGACCTGGTGGGACATGGCCGGACGCATCCACCAGCATGTGAGTGAATCGGCCGGGGTACTCGCCGGGGAGCCGGACGCGCTGCGCAAGGCCCGGACCGCAGAGTTCCCGCTGATTTCCGGCAAGGGACGCGCAGGCCTGGGCAGCTCGATCAGCCTGCTGTCGATGCATCGCGAGGGCATCACGCTGCTGGGCCGCCTGCAGGGCTTGGACGCGGACATCGCCCGCTTCGCCGATGTCCGCCCACAGCTGCGCACCGCGGTCGAGGCAACGCGCGCCGAGTACGCCTATCTCGATTCACTGGCAAGCGGGTACTACGCCACGCGGCCCGAACCGCGCACCGACGACGCCCGCTACATTCCCGAAGAGGTGTACCTGCACTGGGAGCCGGACGCCTCGCCGCGCAAACTGGATCTGAACGCTGCCGGCATCCGCTCGGTTGTCCTCGCCACGGGCTTCGTCGCCGAATGGCCATGGCTGGATGTTGACGGCGTGCTGGACGAACACGGTTATCCGCTCGGCGAGTTCGGTGTCTCCCCGCAGCCTGGCCTGTTCTTCATCGGCATGCACAACCTGCAGCGGATGAGCTCATCCTTCCTGTGCAACGGCGGTCGCGACGCGCGCGACCTGTTGCCCGCCATCCTGCGGCACCTTGGCCGGGCCGGTGGTGCCGCTTCCGGGAAGGGCTGAGGCCATCCGCCGGGCATGGCCCGGCGCTACCACTTTCTTCCAGCGGGCAGGACCGCTTACCTGCCGGTCTTCACCTCGGTCCACAGCCGGGTGTAGAGCTTGTCGGTCTCCGGCGTGTTGATCGAATAGGTGAACATCTTCGCCGCCACGTCGGCCGGCGGGTAGATGGTCGGGTCGGTGCGGATCGCCTCGTCCACCAGCGGGGTCGCGGTCGGCACCGGGTTGCCGTAGTGGATGAAGTTGGTGTTGGCCGCGGCCACCTTCGGTTCCAGCAGGTAGTTGATGAACGCGTAGGCCGCTTCCGGGTGCTTGGCATCCTTCGGGATGGCCAGCATGTCGAACCACTGCGGCGCGCCTTCCTTCGGGATCGAATAGGCCACGTGCACGCCATTGCTGGCCTCGGCCGCACGGTCGCGGGCCTGGATGATGTCACCCGACCAGCCCACCACCAGGCAGGTGCCGCCATTGGCCAGCGAGCCCACGTACTGCGAGGAGTGGAAGTTCTGCACGTACGGGCGGATCGACTTCAGCAGGTCCGCCGCCTTCTGCAGGTCGGCCGGATCGCCGCTGTGCGGATCCAGGCCCAGGTAGTGCAGCGCGATCGGAATCATGTCCGCCGGCGTGTCCAGGATGGTCACGCCGCAGTCCTTCATCTTGCTGATGTTTTCCGGCTTGAACACCAGGTCCCAGCTGTTTGCGATGTCGGTGCTGCCACCGAAGCGCTCCTTCAGCATGTCCACGTTGTAGCCGATGCCGGTGGTACCGATCATGTAGGGCACACCGTACTGGTTGCCCGGATCCTGGGTGGCGATGCGCTTCATCACCGCCGGGTCGAGGTTGGCCAGGTTCGGGATCTTCGACTTGTCCAGCGGCAGGAACACGCCGGCCTGGATCTGCCGGCCGAAGAAGTTCAGCGTCGGCACCACCACGTCGTAGCCGCTGTTGCCGGCCAGCAGCTTGGTCTCGACCATCTCGTCACTGTCGAACACATCGTAGGTGACCTTGATCCCGCTCTGCTTCTCGAAGTTGGGGATGGTGTCTTCGGCGATGTAGTCGCTGTAGTTGTAGACGTTCAGGACCTGGCTGTCCTGTCCGCCGCCGTTGCCGCCGCCACAGGCGGCAAGCATGGCGGAGGCCAGGCCGAGCGTGAGGATACGCAGCTTCATCGGGTGCTCCAGAATGCGGAAAGGGGGGCCGGCCGGGCCGGCGACGGGTGCCAGCCTACCCCCCGGCGACGGATTTTTCTATTCGCGGCCTTCACACGTTCAGCAGCAGGAACTCGCGCTCCCACGAACTGATCACGCGGAAGAAGGTCTCGTATTCCTTGCGCTTGACCGAGGTGTAGGCGCGGCAGAAGCGCTCGCCGAGCAGCGCCTGCAGCTCGCTGCACTGCTCCAGCCCATCCAGCGCTTCACCCAGCGAACGCGGCAGGTCGTAGCCCAGTTCCTTGGCGCTGCCGGTCACCGGCGCATCCGGCGCCAGGCGCTCACGGATGCCGAGCAGGCCACAGGCCAGGGTCGCGGCCATCGCCAGGTAAGGGTTGGCATCGGAGCCGGCAAAGCGGCTTTCCACCCGCATGTTCTCCGGCGTATCCAGCGGCACCCGCAGGCCGCAGGTGCGGTTGTCGAAGCCCCAGTGCACGTTGCTCGGCGAGACCTCGCCGAACACCAGGCGCCGGTAGGAATTCACGTTCGGCGCGAAGAACGCCATGGCCATCGGCACATATTTCTGCAGGCCGGCCAGGTAATGGGCGAACAGCGGACTGAAATCCTCACCACCATGCTCGCCGGTGAACACGTTCTGGCCGTCGCTGATGCGCAGCAGGCTCTGGTGGATGTGCATCGCACTGCCCGGCTCGTTCTCCATCGGCTTGGCCAGGAAGGTGGCATACACCCCATGGCGCATCGCCGATTCGCGCATGGTGCGCTTGAACAGGAACACCTGGTCGGCCAGGTCCATCGCATTGGCGTGGGTGAAGTTGACCTCCAGCTGCGCCGCGCCGGATTCGTGGATCAGCGTATCCACGTCCAGCTTCATCGCATCGCAGTAGTCATACATCAGGTCGAGGATCGGATCGAACTCGTTGACCGCGTCGATCGAGTACGACTGCCGCGCCGTCTCCGGGCGACCGGAGCGGCCCGCCGGGGGCAGCAGCGGGAAATCGGGATCGGTGTTCTTCTGCACCAGGAAGAATTCCAGCTCGGGCGCGACCACCGGTCGCAGGCCGAGCTCGGTATAGGCATCCAGCACCCGCCGCAGCACGTTGCGCGGCGCCAGCTCATGCGGCTCGCCGTTCTTGGTGTAGCAGTCATGGATGACCTGCGCGGTCGGGTCGGTCGCCCACGGCACCATGCGCACGGTGTCGGGGTCGGGGCGCAGGATCATGTCCGAGTCCGACGGCGAGGTCAGGTCGTAGTAATCGTCCGGAAATTCACCGGTGACGGTGGTCGCGAAGATGCCTTCGGGCAGGCGCGTGCCGTAATCGTGCGAGAACTTGTCGGCCGGGATGATCTTGCCGCGCGCATTGCCGGTGATGTCTGGAACCAGGCATTCGACCTCGGTGATGCGCCGCTCCTTCAACCAACGCAGCAGGCTGCTTTCCTGCGGGGGCGGGGGCGTGGCCGTCTTGCGCGGGCGCGTTCGGGAACTCATGGGGATTCCAGTCGATTCTGTTGGTGCTGCCGGCAAGCTTGGCCGAACGCACGGAAAATAGCGTGATAGAACGGCGTCTGCATGACACGCCACTCCGGGTGCCACTGTACGCCGAGCACGAATCGATGGCGCGGGCTGCGCGCTGCTTCGACCAGGCCATCATCGGCCCAGGCCTCGATCTGCAGGTCGTCGGCGACCTGCGCGATGCCCTGCCCGTGCACCGAATTGACCTGCACCCGATCGGCGGCACACCACTGCGCCAGCCAACCCCCATCGGCCAGGGTGATCGCGTGGGCCGGCCCATACTGCACCTCCACCGGCGCCTGTGGATCTTCGCGATGGTCGGCCAGGCCAGGCACTGCATGTACCTGCGGATGCAGCGTGCCACCGAGCGCCACATTCAATTCCTGGAATCCGCGGCAGATCGCCAGCACGGGTAGATCCATCGCCAGCGCCTCGCGCAGCAGGGCGAACGCAGTGGCGTCGCGCGCCGGGTCATGACAGTTGCCGTTCCAGGTGCGGCCCCCTTCGTAATGCTGCGGCTCGATGTTGCTGACCGCGCCGGTCAGCAGCAGGCCATCCAGGCCCTGCAGCCAATCGCGCGCCGGCAGCAGCGGCTGCAGACTCGGCAGCACCAGCGGTGTTGCCTGCGCAGCGTCAACCAACGCACGCACATACTTTTCCCCGGCCACCGCGAAACGATGATGGCCGAGCACGGTGCTGTCGGTGGGCAGGCCCACCCAGGGCAGGCGGCGCATGGGGCAACTCCTTGGCGTGGCATCAAGGTACGCGCCCGGCATCGACATCGGCAAGCCGCTGCCCTCACACCACGGGCGCCCGGCTTGGGCCAAACTATCGCTGTGAAGCCCGACCGTCCTCCTCCGCTCCGACGCCCTTTCCCGCTTGTGCGAGGCCGCCGGTGAGTGCCGCCTTCCCGCCCAGCTGGTACGCCAGCAGCCTGCCCGAACCGCCCGCATTGCCGCCGTTGCGCGGTGAACTGCATGCCGATGTGGCGATACTGGGCGCCGGCTATACCGGCCTCACCGCCGCACTGGAACTGGCCCTGCGCGGCCAGCGGGTGGTGGTGCTGGAAGCGCAGCGGATCGGCTGGGGAGCCTCGGGCCGCAATGGCGGCCAGGCGCTGGTCGGCTACGGCTGCGAAGTGGACGAGCTGGAACGCCAGCTCGGCCGCGAGGATGCGCGCCGCCTCTTCGACTGGTCGCGCGAGGCGGTACAGGCGATGCGCGCGCGCATCGACCGGCATGGCATCGAGTGCCATTGGGTGGAGGGCCACGCCAGCGTTGCCATCCGCGCACGCCACGAGCGCGACCTGCGCGCCAACTGCGAACACCTGCAGCGACATTACGATTACCCGATGCAGTGGTGGGAGCGCGATACCCTGCGTGGGCAACTGGACAGTCCGCGCTACCGCGCGGCGATGTTCGACCCGCTCAGCGCCCACCTGCATCCGCTGGCCTACGCCCGCGGGCTGGCCGATGCCGCGCGCGCAGCCGGGGTGGCCATCCACGAACAATCGCCGGTGACGCGCATTCAACGCGGCGCACATGCGGTGCTGCATACCGACCACGGCAGCGTGCGCGCGCCGCAGCTGGTGGTGGCCGGCAACGCCCTGTTGCAAGGGCTGGTGCCTGAGCTCGAGCGGCGCATCATGCCGGTCGGTACGTATATCGGCGCCAGCGCACCGCTGGGGGCCGAGCGCGCCCGTGCCCTGATCGGCAACAACATGGCGGTCTCCGATACGGCCTGGGCGCTGGACTATTTCCGGCTCAGCCATGACCACCGCCTGCTGTTCGGTGGCCGCGCCAGCTATTCCGCGCTGCCGCCGCCGGGTCTGCACCGGGTGATGCAGCGGCGCATGCACGAGGTGTTCCCGCAACTGGCCGACATCCCGCTGCAGCAGGTCTGGGGCGGTTATGTGGACATCACCCGCAACCGTGCCCCGCACTGGGGCCGGCTGGATGGGAATGTGTACTTCGCGCAGGGGTTCTCCGGCCACGGCGTGGCAGCGGCCGGGCTGGCCGGTGAAGTGATCGCCGAAGCCATCGTTGGCCAGAGCGAGCGGCTGGACGTGTTCCAGCGCCTGCGCCATGGCCCCTTCCCCGGTGGGCGCCTGCTGCGCATGCCGCTGCTGGTGGCGGCCATGTCCTGGTACAAGCTGCGGGATGCGTTGTGGTGAGCTGATCAGGAAGCGAGCTGAATCTACCGCCCGCCGAAAACTGTGAAACTCGTCGCCGCCGGTATTCCTGTGATGACTTTCTCACTTGCCGGGCCGAGCGCTGAGGCGATTGCATAATCGAACGCGTGTCGATACCGTCGCTGAGAACCGGGTCCCGCGGCGAATGGATGCTGACAGGGAACGTACTGTGAAGGGGTAGTGCGATTGAACTGGTGGAATGAAGGCCTGCAGCTGAAGTTGCGTATCCGCCCGGCGGGGCTGGTCCTTGCGCTGCTGTACGCCATTGCATGCTGGGCGTCGCGCCAGTTGTCGCTCGACCAGTTCTATCTGCCGGCCGGCGTCCGCGTCGCTGCAGTGCTGTTGTTCCCCCCGCGTTGGTGGCCATACCTGCTGCTGGGCGAATACGCCTACTTTACGCAGATGCGCGTGCCAATGATCGAGAAGTATGGGCTGGCCTGGATCGTACTTGGTTCGGCACTGCTGATGCCTGCCGTGATGCTGATCGTGCATCTCCACCGGAAAATGATGGTGACCACGAAGAATGCGTGGCTGATTTCAGTCGCGGCGGCTTCGGCGCTGGTGGTCACCGCGCTCAATCTGATGCTGGCACACCTTCTCTGGCCGACACCACCCGAGATGCCGGTGATTGCCAGCATCGCACGCTTGGTGGTTGGCGACTTCATCGGCATTCTGACCCTTGCGCCGCTCGCGTTGCTGTGGACACGACGGACCAGCAACGCCCGGTGGACGTCAGGCTTTGCCCCGCCTGCACTCGCCGCCCTGACGATGATGGCGATGATTGGTCTGTATGCCGCACAGCTGCCCTTGGACGAAGTCAATGCCAAGACGTCGATGCAGCTGCTGATGGCGCTGCCGGTCGTCGTGCTTACCTGCCTGTACGGCTGGCGAGGTGCGGCGATCGGAGTGCCCTCGCTCAACCTGATCATCGGCCTCACCACGCCCAGTCCCTACACGGGAGCATTCGATCCAGCCGCCTTCGCGACCCAGCAGATAATGGCGGTCACCGGCGCTGCACTGTTGGTGCTGGGGTCGCGCATTACCCACTACTACCACCGTTCGCGATTGGGCGAAGTGGGTGAAAGGGATGCGCTCAAGCATGCGCGAAATTCACTGGTGGCAAGCGAGCTAGATCTCCGCGAGCGCGCGCGGCACCTGAGGAAACTGGGGGACGGTATCGACACCTCGCTCAGCGAGGTGGTGAACTGGCTCAATGCTCAGGGCCATCCCACTATAGCGAACAGCCTTCTGCACATGGCTTCGGTCCATTCGCGACAGTTCAGGGAACAGACCAGCATGGTCTATCCGGCCGCGTTGGAACATCTCGGGCTCTATGTCGCCCTCCAGGCCGGCGGCGTACGTGAAAGCTGGGACCTGAGCCATCGGGTGATGCGCCCTCGCCTGCTCGGCGATCCCTGCCAGCTCAGCGTCGGCCTGCAGCTAGCCGCCTATCGCGCACTCACCGATGCTGTTTCGCTGTTGATCAACAGTGAATCAGGCCAGATCCGCATCCGCGTACGTTGCGGCCAGACAGGCGGACGCCGCGGCATCCTGATGACGGTCGCACTACTGGATTCATACCGCACCCTGTCACCGTCCACCGTTACCGCCACGGTCGAGCGCTTGGCTGGCCGGACGATTGCGTATGGCGGGACAGTGCAGTGCCATCGGAACCGGATACGGATGGCGATGGTGGAAACGGATGATTCCGCCGCCCTCGGCATGGCATCGTTCAACGCGATGGATCACGTAACGGCCTTCGGCCAGGGAAACTCGCAGACCCAGACCTGACGCCCGGGGTCTGCTCGGCCGCGTCCATCGTGGCAATCGCAGCGGCGCGGAGACCCCGACGCCGCTGCGCTCCTCACTGTCTTTAAGGTGTTTCGACCGACCAGATAACGTCGCTGCCGCTGCGGTAACGCACCAGCGAGAAATCACTGGCGCTGTAGATCTGCGAGCGGGTGGCACCTGCCGGTATCTGGATCTGCTGCTGGGGCAGCGAAACCCGGGCCGCGTTGTTGCCTGCTGGCAGCACCCAGTATGTGCCTCCAGCATTGCCGATGATCAACTGCACGTTTCCGAGCAGGTCATTCACCTGTAGATAGGTGATCCCATCGCGCTGGAATCCAAACAGCTGCCAGCTGGGGTCTTGACTGAGATTGATCGCGGCAGGACTTGCCTGACCCAGTCCAGCAGTTGCCAACGGCTTTCCATGGAAGTCCGACGGACCGCCCGCGAATGCCGGGGCAGCGGCGAGAATCAAAAATGCAGTGGTCGCACCAAAACATGAAAATCGCACAGTGACCTCCAGGTCGAAGTTAACATCAGGAACCTCCAGCAGATACTAACCGCTTCCCATCCAATCAATGTGCCAGGCGGCGGGTACGGACGTTTTTGTCCTAAAGTTGCACCTGAAACCGCCGCTATCGGTGCCGAGCCCTCCCACGTGAGCCCGCATCATGCCCGTCCTGCCGCAGGCCGCTGTCGATGGCGACCTGGCCGATCCGCTGCCGCAGCGCATCCTGCTGGTGGAAAATTCCCGTGCCTTCACCGGCATGCTGCGCGAAGCCATCGAACAGCGCCTGGAGCTGCCGGTGGTGGTGGCCAGCTCGCTGGCCGAAGCTGATCGCCTGCTCAGTGAAGAAGGCGGCTGGTTCCTGGTGCTGACCGGGCTGGTGCTGGCCGATGGCGACCGCGACGCGGTGGTCGAGTTCTTCCTCAAGCGCAACCTGCCGACGGTGGTGGTCAGCGGTGTGTACGACGAGGACCTGCGCAAGCGCGTGCTGCAGCAGCAGATCATCGATTACGTGCTGAAGAACACTCCGGGCAGCATCGACTATCTGGTCTGGCTGGTGCAGCGCCTGGAACGCAACCGGCGCATCGCCGCGCTGGTGGTGGACGACTCGCCGTCCGCACGCGGCTATGCCGCCGCCCTGCTGCGCATGTACGGTCATGAGGTGTACGAGGCAGCCGATGGCAGCGAAGGCCTGGCGGCGATCGAGGCGCACCCGGCGATCCGCCTGGCCGTGGTCGATCAGGAGATGCCGGGCATGCAGGGCGTGGAGTTCACCCGACGCCTGCGCACCCTGCGCTCGCGCGACAAGGTGGCGGTGATCGGCATTTCCGGCAATACCGATGCGTCGCTGATTCCGCGCTTCCTGAAGAACGGCGCCAATGACTTCCTGCGCAAACCCTTCTCGCGTGAAGAGTTCTTCTGCCGTGTCTCGCAGAATGTGGACCAGCTGGAACTGATCGGCACGCTGCAGGACCTCGCCACCCGCGATTTCCTCACCGGCCTGCCCAACCGCCGCTGCTTCCTGGAACAGAGCCAGCGCCAGCTGCCGCAACTGCAGCTGCATGGCCAGTGCGTGGCGGTGGCGATGATCGACATCGACCATTTCAAGCACATCAACGACACCCACGGCCATGAGGCCGGTGACGATGCACTGCGCGCGGTCGCCCGTGCTGTCGGCGACCACGCGCGAAGCCAGGACCTGATCGCGCGCTTCGGCGGCGAGGAATTCTGCCTGCTGGTGCCGGACATGGAACAGGACGAAGCCCTGCTCTATTTCGAGGAGCTGCGCCAGCGCATCGCCGCGCTGGAAGTGGACATCGGCAGTGCCACGCTGCGCATGACAGTCAGCATCGGCTTGTGCTGCCTGCGGCCGCAGCGTGATGCGCTGCACCGGCTGATTTCCGAGGCCGATCGCCAGCTGTACCTGGCCAAGGCCGGAGGCCGCAACCGGGTCAGCTGCACCACGGTGGCCAGCCCGCTGCGCCCGCGCGAGGCTGCGCTGTCCTGACAGGCATGCCTTGATCCAGATCAACGCCGCCCGTGGGCGGCGCCTCTACAGTCGGCCCCGACATCAGCATGAAGGGGAGCCGGGGATGGCACTACTGGTCTGGCAGGACGATCTGAACATCGGCATCGATGTGATCGATCAGCAACACCGCCGCATCATCGAAATGCTCAACCACCTGCACGTGGCGCAGACCAGCCTGCAGCGGGCAGCGGTGGGCGAAGTGATCGACGAGGTGGTGGACTACACCATGTCGCACTTCGCATTCGAAGAAGAGCTGATGGAAGAAGCGGGCTATCCATTCTGTGCCGCGCACAAGCGTGTGCATGAGGTCTTCATCAAGCGGGTATCGGAATACCGCATGCGCTTCCAGGCCGGTGAGGACATCAGTGACGAGTTGCGCACCATGCTCTCGCGCTGGCTGTTCAACCACATCCGCGGCGACGACCAGGCCTATGCCGAACAGGTCAAGCAGCACCTGAACCAGTTTGCCCGCGAGCACCAGAGCGGCGGCTGGCTGGGCCGCACGCTCAAGCGCTTCTTCGGCTGATCAGCGCTGGCGGCGCTGCAGGGCGAGCAGCGCGCACAAGGTGATCACTGCGGTCAGGCACAGGTAGTAGCCGACCGCGACCAGCCCATAACGCTCTGCCAGCCAGGTCGCCAGGTACGGCGCCGGGGCTGCGCCCAGAATGCCGGCCAGGTTGAACGACAGCGAGGCACCGGTGTAGCGCACTTCCACCGGATAGATTTCGGCCAGGAACGTGCCGCACGGGCCGTAGGTCAGCCCCATCAGGAACAGACCCAGGCACAGGAACGTCAGTACCAGCCACGGGCTGCCGGCCTGGAACAACGGCGCGAACAGCACACCGAAGCCGATGATCAGCACGCTGGCGATGGCCATCGTGCGGCGCGTTCCCCAGCGATCACCGTAGCGCGCCGACAGCGGGATGCCGGCGGCGAAGAACAGCATCGCCACCATCTGCATCAGCAGGAACTGCTCGCGGCTGTAGCCGAGCACGGCGGTGCCATGGCCGAGGCTGAACACCGTCATCAGGTAGAACAGCACGAAGGTGGCGAACGCCCCCAGCGTGCCCAGCAGCATCGGCAGCGGATGGTCGCGCAGCACCGTCCACATCGGCAGGCGCACCGGCGCCTTGCGCTCCAGCGCGCGCTTGAAATCCGGTGTCTCGTGGATGTTCAGCCGCACCCACAGGCCAAGGCCGACCAGCAGCGCGCTGGCAACGAACGGAATGCGCCAGCCCCATTGCAGGAAATCGTCCTGGCCCAGAAAGCGACCGAGCAGCAGAAAGATGCCGGCTGACAGAAGGAAGCCGATCGGTGCACCCAGCTGCGGGAACATGCCGTACCAGGCGCGCTTGCCCGGCGGCGCATTCTCGGTGGCCAGCAGCACCGCCCCACCCCATTCGCCGCCCAGGCCCAGGCCTTGGCCGAAGCGGCACAGCGCCAGCAGTGCCGGCGCCCACAGGCCGATCTGCGCATGGGTGGGCAGCAGGCCGATGGCGACCGTGGACAGGCCCATGGTCAGCAGCGCGGCCACCAGGGTGGCCTTGCGGCCGATACGGTCCCCGAAGTGACCAAACACCGCCGAGCCCACCGGGCGTGCGATGAACGCCACCGCGAAGGTGGCCAGGGACTGCAGCAAGGCGGCCTGGTCGCTGCTTTCCGGGAAGAACAGGTGCGGGAACACCAGCACCGCGGCGGTGGCGTAGATGTAGAAGTCGAAGAACTCGATGGTGGTGCCGATCAGGCTGGCCAGCAGGACACGGCGGGGAGAATTCACGGGTGGCGCGGCAGCGGTGATCGTCGACATCGGCAAGGCGGGTAACGGCGGATCGACCGATTCTGCCACGCTTGGCCGCCCCGCCGGGGCAATGGTTTCAGGCGACACCGAGGCCAACGAATTCTTTCCCGGGGGCCGCTACGCTGCACCACCGGTCCCTGCATGGATGCTTCACCGATGGGTTCTGCCGCCCCGCAGTCGTGCTCCGATTCCCCGCTGCTGCCTCGCCTGGCTGCATGGCTGGTGGTGCTGCTGGTGCATCTGCTGATGCTGTGGTGGCTGTTGCATGCGGGGCGCATCGCCTTGATCGCACACGACAATTCGCGGATCAGCCTGCGTTGGCTGCCGCCGGAAGCGCCGCCGATGAGCCGTCTGGTTGTCGATGCATCACGGCCGGCGGCTGCGCCGCACCAGGTTCCGCACGCCCCCGCGCTTCCTACTGCGCAGGCCAAGCAGCGCTCAGCGCATGTCGATCGGCAACGCAGCGCGGCTGCGCGCAACCAACCACTGAATCTGAGGCTGCCGGCTGGCAGCATCGATGGTGGCGATGGCATCACTGCCGAGGGTGTGGCCGCAAAGCTGATCGGCCGCCGTGAGGTGCATGCGGCGTTCGCCCCCCGTCGCCCACCTTTCCGGATCCACCGGCAAATGACGCCCGAGCAGATCCTGCAGGGTGTTGCCCAGATGCTCGGCACCTGGCCACCGGGCTACATGGTTGACCCGTGCACGCTGGGCCAGCAGGACATGCACTACTTCCAGAACGCAGTGGAGGAAGTGGACCGGCAGTTGCTGCGCGAGGCGGTGCTGCAGGTCAGTGCAAGCTGCCGGTAGCGCGGTCTACAGCTGGATCCAGGTGGCCTTGATCTCGCTGTACTTGTCGAAGGCGTGCAGCGACTTGTCGCGGCCGTTGCCGGACTGCTTGTAGCCACCGAACGGTGCCGTCATGTCACCGCCGTCCCAGCCGTTCACCCACACGCTGCCCGCGCGCAGTTGGCGGGCTACGCGATGGGCGCGTCCAAGATCCCGCGTCCACAGGCCGGCGGCCAGTCCATAGCGACTGTCGTTGGCCAAGCGCACAGCCTCGGCTTCGTCATCGAAGCCGAGCACGGCCAGCACCGGGCCGAACACTTCCTCGCGGGCCAATGCCTGTTCCGGGCGTACCTGGTCGAACACCGTCGGCTGCACATAGCAACCGCCCGCCTCCACTTCGGCCCTCTGGCCGCCCAGCAGCAGGCGCGCGCCATCGGCTTCGGCCCGGGCGATATCGGCCAGTACCTTGTCCACGTGCGCGGCATCGACCAGCGCGCCCATCGGTGCATCGGCCTCCAGCGGATGGCGGGGCTGCATGCGTTGGCCGTAGGCGATCACCTGGTGCACGAAGTCATCGCGGATCGAACGCTGCACCAGCAACCGCGAACCGGCGGTGCAGACTTCGCCCTGGTTGAAGAAGATGCCCTGCGCCACGCCCTTGGCGGCCGCATCCAGGTCCGGCGCGTCGGCGAACACCACGTGCGGGCTCTTGCCACCGCATTCCAGCCAGACCCGCTTGAGGTTGGAGCGCCCCGCGTATTCGAGCAGCCTGGCGCCGGTAGCGGTGGAGCCGGTGAAGGCCAGCACGTCCACGTCCATGTGCAGGGCCAGCGGCTCGCCCACGCGTGAGCCGTGACCGGGCAACACGTTGAGCACGCCGTCCGGCAATCCCGCTTCGGCCGCCAGTGCGGCCAGCCGCAACGCACTCAGTGGCGAGCGCTCGGAGGGTTTCAGCACTACTGAATTTCCCATCGCCAATGCCGGCGCGATCTTCCAGCACGCCATCAGCAGCGGAAAATTCCACGGCACGATGGCCGCCACCACGCCTGCGGCCTCGCGCGTGACCAGGCCCAGCTCGCGCGGACCGGTGGGGGCGATTTCACCGTACAGCTTGTCCACCGCTTCAGCGGTCCAGGTCAGGCAGCGCACCACGCCGGGCAGATCGATGCGACGCGCATCGCGGATCGGCTTGCCCATGTCCAGCGTTTCCAGCAGGGCCAGCTCATCGGCGTGCGTCTCCACCAGCGCGGCCAGCGCCAGCAGCACGCGCTTGCGATGGGTGGGGCTGGCCTGCGACCAGTGGCCTGCCTCGAACGTGCGGCGCGCCGAGGCCACTGCACGCTCGACGTCCTGCGCATCACAGTCGGCCACCGCACCCAGTACGCGCCCGTCGATCGGGCTGATGCAATCAAAGCGCGCGCCGCTGGCGGCATCCACGTAGCGGCCATCGACGAACGCTTGCCCGGGAATCGCCACGCGGCTGCGCAGGGCCTGCCAGTGGCTGCGGTCGGGGAAGTCGGCCATGGGTCGCTCCAGCAATCAACGTTCCTTGTTTATACCGGCGCGGCCGCGACCCCACCGTGATCGACCGCGCTGCGCGCTCGCCGGGCATGGCCCGGCGCTGCCACAAGGTCGAGGCCCGAACGGTAGCGCTGGGCCATGCCTGCCGACAGAACCGTGACGCGGCTGCGCTAGAGTCGCAACCATCGGACCCGATGGAGCCGGCATGAAAACCCCTGCAAGCGACCTGCACGACCTGGCCACCCAGCGCCCCGATTCACTGGACGCGTACTGGATGCCGTTCACTGCCAACCGCCAGTACAAGGGCGCGCCGCGCATGCTGGTACGTGCCGAGGGCATGCACTACGAGGACATCGATGGGCGCACCATCCTCGATGGCACCGCTGGCCTGTGGTGCTGCAATGCAGGGCACGCCCGCCGACGCATCGTCGACGCGATCGCCGAGCAGGCCGCCACCCTCGATTACTCGCCGGCCTTCCAGATGGGTTCGCCGCCGGCCTTCGCCCTGGCGCAGCGGCTGGCGGCACTGGCCCCGGCCGGGTTGAACCACGTGTTCTTCACCAGCTCGGGTTCGGAGGCGGTGGATTCAGCGATGAAGATCGTGCTGGCCCACCACCGCCTGCGCGGCGAGGGACAGCGCACGCGCTTCATCAGCCGCGAGAAGGCCTACCACGGGGTCGGCTTCGGCGGCATGGCACTGGGCGGGCTGCCCAACAACCGTCGCCAGTTCGGCCTGCAGCTCGGCGGCGTGGACTACCTGCGGCATACCCTGGACCTGTCACGCAATGCGTTCAGCAAGGGCCTGCCACGCCAGGGCGCCGAGCTGGCCGACGATCTGGAACGGCTGATCGCCCTGCACGATCCGTCCACCATTGCCGCGGTGTTCGTTGAACCCATCGCCGGCTCGGCCGGGGTGATCCTGCCGGCGCCGGGCTATCTGCAACGACTGCGCGAGATCTGCGACCAGCACGGCATCCTGCTGGTGTTCGATGAGGTCATCACCGGCTTCGGCCGGGTTGGCATGGCGTTCGCCGCGCAGCGTTTCGGGGTCACCCCGGACCTGTTGACCTTCGCCAAGGGAGCCAGCAACGGCGCGGTGCCGCTGGGAGGCGTGCTGGTCGGCGACAGCGTGCATGCCAGCTTCATGCAGGGTCCGCCACAGGCCATCGAGCTGTTCCATGGCTATACCTATTCGGGCCACCCCTTGGCCTGCGCGGCGGCGTTGGCCACGCTGGACATCTACGCCGAGGAACGGTTGTTCGAGCGCGCGATCGAGCTGGGCGAATACTGGCAGGAGCGCCTGCACGCCCTGCAGGGGTTGCCGAACGTGATCGACATCCGCAACTTCGGCCTGGTCGGTGCGGTGGAGCTGGCACCGCGCAAGGACGCTCCCGGCAGCCGTGGCTACGAGGTGTTCCGCCGCTGCTTCCACGACGGGCGCCTGCTGGTGCGCTGTACCGGCGACATCATCGCGCTGTCACCGCCGCTGATCGTGGACAAGGCACAGATCGACCAGATCACCGGCACCCTGGGCGAGATGATCCGGGCCACCGCCTGAGGCCAGGCCGGTGCTGGTGAGCGGGTACAATGGGCGGTTCCGCTCCTGCCTGTTGCCGTGCCCATGAACATCGTCGTCAAAGAAGAACTCAAGGCCTACATCGACCCGCTCACCGCCGACGAACACGAGGCGCTGGAGCGCAGCATCCTCGCCGAAGGCTGCCGCGATGCGCTGGTACTGTGGGGCGACGTGCTGGTGGATGGACACAACCGCTTCGGCATCTGCCAGAAGCATGGCCTGCCGTTCAACACCGTGCAGAACACCCGCTTCCAGAGCATGGAAGACGTGCACCTGTGGATGATCGAACAGCACCTGGGCCGGCGCAGCGTTTCCGATTTCCAGCGCGGCGTGCTGGCCCTGCGCAAGCGCGACATCCTGTCCGCGCGCAAGCAGGTCGAACAGGCGCAGCTGCAGCGCGAAAGCGACGGCACCGCCGAGCCCGCCGACGAGGCCGGCGAAGACAGCCCGCCGTGGGAACCGGCGCCGAAGATCAGCCGCGCCGAACTGGCCCGCGAAGCCAAGCTGAGCACCAGCCAGGTGGGCATGATCGAGCGCATCCACGCCCAGGCTGCGGCCGAGGTGGTGGAAGCGGTGAAGGCCGGCGTGATCTCGATCAGCGCCGCCGCCGCCGTGGCCGACCTGCCGGAAGAAGAGCAGCGCGCGGCGGCTGCCGGTGGCAAGGATGAACTGAAGCAGGCTGCAAAGCGCGTGCGTGAGTCCAAGCGCAAGCCGCGTGCGCCGAAGCCTGAACCGGAGTCGGCGGAAATGGACTTCGAAGAGGCCAACGAGGATGAGATCGCCAGCCGCGATGCCGAGGTGCTGGCCGCACTGGAGCAGCTTGGCGAGGATGCCCCGGCGCTGCGCCGCCGCGTGGTTGCCCTGACCCGCGAGAACGACACCCTGCGCGCACAGCTGGCCCATCTGCGCAGGCAGCTGGAAACGCTGTAACGGGTGGGTAGCGCCGGGCCATGCCCGGCGAGCGCAGCGGCGCCTGAAGCGCCGCCGGGCATGGCCCGGCGCTACCGATGCGTCGGCATCATTCGGTGACGGGTAGACTTCGGGCATGACGTCTGCCATCGATCCGCGCCGCGCCCAGCTGCGGCGCCTGAAAACCCTCGCCCTTGGCCTGCTGCTGCTGATGCTGGCCGGTTTCGCGGTCAGCCACTGGCAGGGCGAGCGTGGCATCTGGGCCTGGGTCTCGGCCTTCTGCGAGGCCGCCGCGGTTGGCGCGCTCGCCGACTGGTTCGCGGTGGTTGCCCTGTTCCGGCGGCCGATGGGCCTGCCGATTCCGCATACGGCGATCATTCCGCGCAGCAAGGAACGCATCGGCGACAGCTTGGCCCTGTTCGTGCGTGACCAGTTCCTGGAACCGACGGTGCTGCTGGCCAAGCTGCAGGTATTCGATCCAGCCAGCCGCCTCGGCAGCTGGCTGGCCGATCCCGGGCGTTCACGGATGCTGGCCGACATGGCCCGTGGCTGGGCGCTGCAGGCGCTGGACTTCTTCGATGAAGCTGCGGTGCGGCGGCAGCTGCACAGCTTCGTGGTGCAGCAGCTGCGGCAGTGGAACGCCGCAGCCACCGCCGGCGAACTGCTGGGCCTGCTGACCGCCGATGGCCGCCACCAGCGCGTGCTGGACGAAGGCCTGCAACGGCTGGGGCGCTGGCTGGAGCAGCCGGAAGTGAAGGAGCGCGCCTCGCAGCTGATCGTGCGCTACATCCAGCGCGAATGGCCGACGCTGTCGAGCACGGTGAACTGGGTCAAGCCGATCGATGAGATCGGCGACAGCCTTGCCGAACGCCTGGCGCGCGCGGTGCTTGAGGAGCTGCAGCAGGTGCTGTCCGAGCCGCAGCACCCGCTGCGCCAGGACTACGAACAATGGCTGGGCAACTACGTGCAGCGCCTGCGCGAAGACCCGGCACTGGCCGAGCGCATCGAGCAGCTCAAGCAGGAAATGATCGACCACCCTGCCCTGCAGGACTACGTGCAGGGCCTGTGGTCGCGCATCCATGCCAGCCTGCGCGGCGATCTGCAGCGCGAGGATTCGGCACTGGTCGGTCATCTGCAGCGCAGCCTGGCCTCGCTGGGTGACAGCCTGCAATCGGACCCGGCGTTGCGCGAGGCATTGAACCAGCACCTGCTGGAAGGTGCGCAGCGGCTCACCGGGCGCCTGCGCGAGGGCGTCACCACCCATATCGCGCAAACGGTGAAGAGCTGGGACGAACGTCATCTGGTCGAGCAGCTGGAACTGAGCGTGGGCCGCGACCTGCAGTTCATCCGCTTCAACGGCACCCTGGTGGGTGGGCTGATCGGGCTGCTGCTGCATGCGGCGACGGTGCTGTTCCGGTTCTGAGGGGGTTGGCCGGGCTGCGCCCGGCACCCGCAGAGGCGACAGCAACAACCGAAGCAAACGGCAACAGCGGGATTCCGTGAGATGGCGGGGTGGGTCCGCCGCCGGGGGACGCCGTAAATAGGTCCTTGGTAGGCTCGATCGCGCCTTGCTCGTGTGCGCCGTCCTGCGCACACGGCAAGCCCAGGGTTGGGCGTCCTGCCCAACCCGCCCGACGCATGCCTCGGGCCCATGGCGCTCACGCCCCCGCCACCGGACCCACCCCACCTCCGACAGGTGTCCGGCCAAAGGCACAGCGGCTTGGATCCGCATGTTCGGGGGACGAATGGGGCTGTCACGCTTGCTTAACGAAATGCGAATGCCTATCATTTACTAATCGGTTGTACGCTTAGCCAAGCGGGGCACGGAAGCACGCGCCCACCCGCCCCTTCGCCCGTGTACATCCCCCGACCACTGGGTCGCCTGCCTGCCGCAGGTGGCGCGCCGTCGATGGGAATCACGCTGGGTGACGTGCGCGGAGCGCATGGCTGCCGTGGGTGCGTTTGCCATCGCCTGTTTTTTGTCCTGCATGGAATCGCACCGATGGCTTCTCCCCTGAATACTCCCCGCCCAACCCTGCTGGCCCTGGCCCTGACCGCTGTGATGATCGCTCCGCTGGCCCACGCCGATGCACCGCTCGCTGCCGATGCGCGCACGCTGGACACGGTGAAGGTGACCGCTTACGGCGAGATCGCAAACGGCTACACGGTGAAGAACACCCGCAGCGCGACCAAGCTGGATCTGTCGCTGCGCGAGACGCCGCAGTCGGTCACCGTCATCACCCGGCAACGGCTGGATGACATGGGGTTGTTCTCGTTGTCCGACGTGATGGGCCAGGTCACCGGGGTCAGCGTGTCGGTCACCGACAGCGAGCGCATCAGCTATGTTTCGCGTGGCTACACGATCGAGAACTTCCAGATCGACGGGATGCTCAACACTTTCGGTGGGTCGATCAAGACCAACACCGACAACGTCATCTACGAACGCATCGAAGTGATCCGCGGCGCCACCGGCCTGACCACGGGCGCTGGTGATCCGTCCGGCACCATCAGCATGGTGCGCAAGCGCCCCACCGACACCTTCCAGATGAGCAGCAACCTGACCATGGGGCGCTGGGGTAACCAGCGCCTGGAAGCCGACCTGGGCGGTCCCGTGGCCTGGGACGGGCGCATCCGCGCACGCGTGGTCGCGGCCAAGCAGCAGAGCGATTCGTTCCGCGATGTCTACAAGCTCGACAAGGACGTGTTCTACGGCATCGTCCAGGCCGACCTGACCGACAGCACCCTGTTCGAACTGGGCTATGAATACCAGTCACCGCACACCACGGGCGTTACCTGGGGCGTGGTGCCTTACTGGGGTGCTGACGGCAACCCGGCCAACCTGCCGCGCTCGACCAATCTGTCGGCGTCGTGGAGCGAATGGCCGATCATTGAAAAGACCACCTTCGCCCGCCTCGAACAGCAGCTGGGCAGCGGCTGGTCGCTGAAGGGCAGCGTCAGCCATGCCGTGCGTGATACCGATGGCAGCGTCTGGTACGGCGCAGCCGGCTACCCGCGCGCGGACGGCACCGGCGTCACCGCCTACGTCTCGCACTTCAACGAACACAGCACGATGGACGTGTTCGACGTCAACGTCGGCGGCCCGTTCCAGCTGTTCGGCCGCGAGCATGAACTGGCGTTCGGGCTGGGCCAGTCCGTGCGCAAGGGCGAATCCGAAGCGACCAGCTTCGACACCAGCGCACCGGGCTACATGCAGGTTCCCGACTGGCGCAACTGGACCGGCAAGGTGCCGGTCCTGCCGGTGACACGCTATGGCCGTCTTTCCTCGGAAAACGAGCTGCGCCAGCGCGCCGCCTACATCGCCGCGCGCCTGCGCCTGGCCGACCCGCTGCTGGCCGTGGTCGGCGCCCGCTATGGCAGCTGGGAAACCCGCCAGTGGGGCTACGGCTACGACACCAACGGCAACCGCAACCGCACCACCCGCACCGGCTACAAGCCCGACGACACGCTGACCCCGTACGCCGGCCTGGTCTACGACTTCAATTCGATGTTCAGCGGTTATGTCAGCTACACCGACATCTTCAAGCCGCAGAACTACCGCGACCGCAACGGCAACTACCTTGAGCCGGTGGTCGGCGACATGTACGAGGCTGGCGTCAAGGCCGAATTCTTCGGTGGCCTGCTGAACGCCTCGGCCGCCGTGTTTGAGGGCAAGCAGGACAACGTGGCCGAGATCGATGATTCGGTGCCGCTGAACTCGCTGCCCGACGGCGGCCAGGCCTATCGCTCGACCGGCAAGGGCAACAAGGTGAAGGGTTGGGAACTGGAAACCCAGGGCAGCATCGGCGAGCAGTGGAACATCTCGGCCGGTTTCGCCCGTACCCGGATCCGCAACGCCGCGGGTGTGCTGCAACGGACCACCACCCCGCAGGAAACCTTCCGCCTCAACACCAGCTGGCGGCCGGGCGGCATCGAAGGCCGCTTCTGGCTGGGCGGCGGCGTGACCTGGCAGAGCCGCATCTGGAACAACAGCACCAAGCCGACGGCCGACTACCTGAGCACCGGCCGCACCGAAAGTGCGCGCATCACCCAGGACGCGTTCTACCTGCTGAACCTGGCCGGTGGCTACCGCTTCAACGAGAACTTCAGCGCCCAGCTCAACATCAGCAACCTGCTGGACAAGAAGTACTACAACAACGTCGGCTTCTACCAGGGCGTGTACTGGGGCGAACCCCGCAACGTCAGCGTGACGCTGCGCTGGAAACTCTGATGACCTGATGGATGGTGCCGGTTCTGCGACCGGCACCCGGCCACGGATGGCCAACCCCGGCGCGCTTCGTTGCGCCGGCCTTCTCTTCATTCAACCTGCAGGACCGCCGTGGACCGCTCGCCCGCAACCGCCAGCCCCCGCCTCAGCACCTTCTTCGCCAACCCGCGATGGGGCGTGCTGTCCCGATCCCTTGCCTCCATCTTCGGCGGCTACGCGCTTGCCTCGATGACCACGGTGTTCTGTGCGCTGGCGCTGCCGGGCGCGCGCGGCCAGGCCGTGCTGACCGGCATGCTGCTGGCGATCCTGGTCGCCGCCTGCGCCGCGCTGTGGGCGTTCGCCACGCGCAGTGCGCTGCGTGCCTGGGTCGGCATTCTCGCCCCCACCCTGCTGTTGGCCGGCATTTCGCGCCTGCTGGGAGCGTGGGCATGAAGAATGGATTCCGCCAATCCATGGCCTGGCTGCATACCTGGACCGGCCTGCTGGTCGGCTGGCTGCTGCTGCTGATCTTCATGGCCGGCACCGCCAGCTACTACCGCGAGGAAATCAGCCGCTGGATGCGCCCGGAGCTGCCGCGCAGCACGGTCAGCACCGACGAAGCGGCGCAGCGCGCGGCCGACTACCTGCTGGCCAACGCACCACAGGCCGAGAGCTGGTTCGTCACCCTGCCGCAGCCACGCAATCCGGCCATGCAGATGTTCTGGCGGTTGCCGGCCGAGCTGGCCGACCCCAGCAAGGGCCGACGCGGCGCCTTCGGTGATGCCACCCTGGACCCGAACACCGGCACCGAGCTGAAGGCCCGCGAGACACGTGGCGGCGACTTCTTCTACCGCCTGCATTTCGACCTGCACTACATTCCCGTGCTGTGGGCGCGCTACCTGGTGGGCTTCTGCGCGATGTTCATGCTGGTGGCCATCATCACCGGCGTGATCACCCACAAGAAGATCTTCAAGGACTTCTTCACCTTCCGGAAGGACAAGGGCCTGCGTTCCTGGCTGGACTTCCACAACGTCAGCGCGGTGATGGCCCTGCCTTACCACGCGATGATCACCTACACCGGCATCGTCACGTTGATGATCATGTACCTGCCGTGGGGAGTGAACGTGGCGTACGGCACCGACCAGGATGCGTTCTACGCGGAGGCCTTTGGTGGCCTGCCCGAGGTCACCGCACCCGCCGAAGGCAAGGCAGCGCCCCTGCCGCTGCGGCAGCTGCTGGACAGTGCCCGCACGCATTGGCACGGCACCGAGGTCGCCGGTTTCAGCGTTGCCAATCCCGGTGCCGCCAATGCGGTGATCGACATCCGCCAGCGCGATGGCAAACGCCTGTCCATCGATACCCCGGCGCTGCGCTATGACATGGTCACTGGCGCGCTGCTGCAGGAAACGCCGCCTTCCGGTGGCGCCACCGCCACCCGTGGCGTGCTGTATGGCCTGCACCTGGCCCGCTTCGCCGATTGGGGCCTGCGCGCGTTGTTCTTCCTGTCCGGCCTGACCGGCTGCCTGATGGTGGCCAGCGGCGTGGTGCTGTGGGCGGTGAAGGAGCGGCCGAAGCATGCCAAGAGCGGTCGCACCGGCTTCGGCCTGCGCCTGGTCGATGCACTGAACATCGGCGCCGTGGCCGGTCTGCCGATCGCCTTTGCCGCCTATTTCTGGGGCAACCGCCTGCTGCCGCTGGGCTTGGCCGAGCGCTCCAACGCCGAAGCGAACGTGTTCTTCTACGCGTGGGGCGCCTCGCTGCTGGCAGCCTTCATCTGGCCCAAGCGGATGATGTGGGCGTGGCAGCTGTACATCGGCGCGGCCGCGTTCGCGCTGATTCCGGTAGTGAACGCGCTGACCACCCACGCGCACCTGGGCGTCACCTTGTTCAACGGTGACTGGGCATTGGCCGGTTTCGACCTGTCGATGATCGCCTTCGGCGCCATGCTGGCCCTGTGCGGCTGGCGCATGCAACGCTGGACGCCGCCGCTGACTGCCGCCGAGAAGAAGAAACGCGCGGCGGCCGCTGCAGCGACGAAGGCACCGGCCGATGCAGTGGAAGCGGAGGCCAGCGCATGATGCTGCTGGTACTGGGGTTGTCGTTCACGGCGTTCACCGCGCTGTCGCTGGCGATGGAAAAGCATCAGCAGGAACTGCACGGCAAATCCGCGGCATCACCGGCACGGCGCACGCAATGGCGGGTGCTGGGCTGGGTACTGCTGACGGTGGCTTTCGCACTGTGCGTGGTCGACCACGGCTGGGCGATGGGCCCGGTGCTGTGGCTCGGCGCGCTCACCCTGGGTGGAATCGTGCTGGCGTTCGCGCTGTACCCGTACCGGCCGAAATGGATCGCGCCGCTGGCGATCGCGTTGCCGGTGATCGGGCTGGTGGTGGCGCTGTTGTAACCCGTGCGGTGGGCCGCATCCACGCATGGCGTGGATCTACTACGGCTCTCATCCACGCATGGCGTGGATCTACCGGACCCACGCTCGCCGGGCATGGCCCGGCGCTACCGTTCTGCGCGCACGTGGGTAGCGCCGGGCCATGCCCGGCGACGCGTCACGCCAGGCGCTTCAGCTCCCACGCACGATGGATGCGCGCGTTGCGCTCGAAATCCGGGCCGATGGTGCTGGCGCTGATCTCGCGGCACTGGGCGAATTCGGCGATGGCGTTCTCTTCCAGCTTGAAGCGGCGGAAGTTGTTGGAGAAGTACAGCACGCCACCCGGCGCCAGTCGCGCGACGGCCGCACGCAGCATCTTCACCTGCTCGCGCTGTACGTCGAAGTCCTCGGCGCGGGCCGAGTTGGAGAACGTCGGCGGGTCGCAGAAGATCACGTCGTACTGGCCGCGATCGCCTTCCAGCCAGGCCATCGCATCGGCCTGCACCAGCAGGTGCTGATTGCCGCCCTGCCCGTTCAAGGCCAGGTTGTCGTAGCACCACTGCAGGTAGGTGGCCGACAGATCGACGCTGGTGGTGCTGGCCGCACCGGCCACCGCCGCCTGCACGCTGGCCACGCCGGTGTAGCAGAACAGGTTGAGGAAGCGCTTGCCGCGCGCCTGCTCGGCCATCAGCCGGCGCAGCGGGCGATGGTCGAGGAACAGACCGGTATCGAGATAGTCGAACAGGTTCACCTGCAGCAGCGCGTTGTTCTCGCGTACCACGAGGAACTCATCGCGCTGCTCGAAACGGCCGTACTTGCTGCCGCCCTTGCCACGTTCACGCGATTTCATCGATACCTGTTCCGGCGGCACGCCGAACACCTCGCGCGCAGCGGCCAGCAGTTCATTGCGGCGGCGGCGCACGTCGTTCTCGGGAATCGCGGCCGGTGCAGCGTATTCCTGCACATGCAGGAACGTGCGGCGCTGGCCGCCATCTTCCTCGTACACGTCGATGGCCGCTGCGTATTCCGGCAGATCGGCATCGTAGGCACGGAAACAGGTGATGCCTTCGCGCGCGCGCCAGCTCTTGAACTTCTTCAGGTTCTTGCGCAGGCGGTTGGCCACCATCTGCGCGCCTTCGCTCAGCTCGCGCACCTGTGCCGGGTCGCGGCCCGGCACCGCGATCGGATCGCAGACGATCAGTGCGCATTCCAGCGCACCATTGAACATCTGGTACTTCTTGCCCGCACGCAGGCCGGTGGCGAACGCCAGTTCGTCATTGCCGCACAGCAGGCTGGCGCGCCACTGCGGCACGGCCTTCTGCAGGGCATTGCCCAGCTTGCGGTACAGCGCCGGATCGGCGGCCAGGCGCTCGTCATACGGCGGGTTGCAGACCACCGCGCCGATCTCCTGCTCCGGGGTGGGCAGGTCAGCCACATCGGCGCGGGTGAAGCGGATGGCATGGGCGACGCCGGCAACTTCGGCGTTCTCGCGCGCGGCCTGGATCGCCACCGGGTCGATGTCGCTGCCGTGGATGACCGGCTTCAGCGCGGCAAGGCCGGTCGCTTCGCGATCACGCGCTTCGCTCTGGATGGTTTTCCAGGCAGCCTTGTCGAAGCCCAGCCAGCGGCTCGGCGGCAGGCTGCCATGGCGCATCAGGCCGGGGGCGACATCGGCCGCCATCAGCGCGCCTTCGATCAGCAGGGTGCCGCTGCCGCACATCGGGTCCAGCAGGCCGCCACCGGCAGCGTGCAGGCGCGGCCACTGTGCGCGCATCAGCAGCGCGGCAGCCAGGTTTTCCTTCAACGGCGCGTCATGCGCCGCACCGCGCCAGCCACGGCGATGCAGCGGGCCGCCGCCGAGGTCGATCGACAGCGAGGCGCGGCCCTTGCGCAGCGACAGGTTGACGCGCACGTCCGGCAGGTCGGTGTTGACCGAAGGGCGCTCCAGCCCTTCGTCACGCATGCGGTCGACGATGGCGTCCTTGATCCGCTGCGCGGCGAAACGGGCATGGGTGATCTTGTCGCCGGACACATGTGCGTCCACCGCTAGGGTCATCTCGGGCCTGATGTGTTCGTGCCACGGCAGCGCACGCACGCCGTCGTACAGCGCCTGCTCGTCCGGGCATTCGAATTCGTCGATCGGCCACAGCACGCGGCTGGCCAGCCGCGACCACATCACGATCCGCAGCGCCTGCTCCAGTTCGCCATCGGCGTTGACGCCGGCGATGGTGGCAGTGGCCTTTTCCAGGCCCAGGGCCGACAGCTCATCGGCAAGCAGGTATTCCAGGCCCTTGGCGCAGGAGACAAAAAATTTCACGGGATCGGTTCGCAGGTGGTCAGGCACGGCAGGGGGCCGGGCCATTCGGAAGGGAGGGCCGTGGACACGGCCGGCAGGCCCGCGCCGGGGGCGGCGGGGCTGCCATTGTAGTCAATGCGGGCGGGCGCGCCGTGCGCCCGGGCTTCACAGCTGCCGCAGCAGGCGCTCGAAGGCCTGCGCAGAGGCTTCCACGTGGTGCTCCAGGCGATGGCCATCGTCCACCAGCAGCAGCTGCGCCGAGCGCGCCTGCGCCCAGGCGATGACTCCGGCGGCCGGCACCACCTCGTCATGCCAGGCCTGCACCACCGTGGTCGGCACCGGCGCGGCATCCAGCGCCGGCATCGGTCCCATGGTGGTGGGCGGCACCATCAGGAACAGGCCGGCCACCGGCACCTGCAGCGAGGCGATGGCGGAGATGTAGGCGCCCAGGCTGGAGCCGGCCAGCACCACCGGCCCCTGCGCAGCGGCAGCGGCCGTGCGCTCGATCAGGCGTTGCAGGCGAGTGCGCACATCGCCAACGCGGCTGACCTGGCTCATCGCGTCCAGGTCGGTGTAATCGGGGCGCTCATGGGTCCAGCCCAGTCGCTCGGCGACTTCGGCCAGCGCGGTGACCTTGGTCGCCTCCGGGCCGCTCTCGAAGCCGTGGGACAGGATGCAGTGACCGCGGCTCATGCGTGCGCTCCCACGGAGCGGATCGACAGCAGAAGGGAAGGCAGTTTCATCCGGCAATGCTAGCATCGCCGCATGCCCAAACCGCTCCTGCCCGGCCTGCAGCTGCAGCCGTTGCCCTACCACGACCGCCTGCCACTGCGCGATCCATCCAGCCTGGCGATGGTGGTGATCCACTGCACCGAACTGCCCGACCTGGCGACCGCCCGGGAGTACGGCGAGCGCGTGCTGTACGACAGCGGCGCCGGCAACAGCGGGCATTTCTACATCGACCGCGACGGCAGCGTGGTGCAGTACGTGGCGCCGGAGCGCATCGCCCACCACGTGCGCGGCATGAATGCCGATACCGTGGGCATCGAACTGGTCAATTCGGGGCGCTACCCGCACTGGCTCGACAGCCGCCACCAGGCGATGGACGAGCCGTACACCGAAGCGCAGCTGCTGGCGCTGGAACAGCTGCTGCAGGCACTGGTGGCTCGTTACCCGTCGCTGCGGCGGATTGCCGGACATGACCAGTTGGACCTGGAGCAGGTGCCGGCCAGTGATGACCCGGCGGTGACCGTGGCGCGCAAGCGTGATCCGGGCCCGTTGTTCCCGTGGGCGCGGGTGCTGGCGAAGGTGCCGTTGCAGGGGTTGGGATGATGGGCAGGGCTGCGCCCTGGGTACACGCCATCGCATGCGCGCTGTCGCTCCCACGCTTCGCTGCGCGAAACGCGGGCCCCACTTACCAGCTCCCAGACCCCCGCCGCTTCGCGGCCGCCCCCTGACTCAGGGGGCTCTGCCCCAGAGATGAACCGGTGGCCAGCAGATCCACGCCATGCGTGGATGAACGTCAAATCGACCAACCCGCATTGCTCAGGCGCCGGTGGCGACCGGTCGGCTGCTGTCGCTGACCCAGCCACTCCAAGAGTCCGCGTAGATGCGTGCGCCGGACAGGCCCGCGCTTTCCATCGCCAGCAGCAGGTGGCAGGCGGTCACGCCCGAGCCGCACATCAGCACCACGCGTTGCGGGTCCTGGTTGCCGATCACGCCCTGCAACTCGGCACGCAGTTCCTGTGCATCGCGCAGGCGGCCGTCCAGCACGTTCAACGCGAACGGGCGATTGACCGCGCCCGGTACATGGCCGGCGACCGGGTCCAGCGGCTCCACCTCACCGCGGAACCGCTCGCCCGCGCGGGCATCGACCAGCCAGCCCGGCGCATGCTTGAGGCGTGATTCGATCTCGTCCGCGCTGGCGACCTGGCTGCCATCGAAGCGCCCCGGATACGCGGGCAACGCGGTGACCTCGCTGCTGCCGGTCGCCAGCGGCTGGCCGGCGGCCTGCCACGCGGCGATGCCGCCATCGAGTACGGCCACGTTCGCATGCCCTATCAGGCGCAGCAGCCACCACAGGCGCGCGGCGGCCATGCTGCCATCGCTGCCGTCATACACCACCACCTGCGTGTCGGTGCCGATGCCCCATTGCCCCAGTCGTGCGGCGAACGCATCGCTGTCGGGCAACGGGTGGCGGCCATGGCCTACCCGCGTCAGATCGGACAGGTCGCGGTTGAGATCGGCATGCACTGCGCCGGGAATGTGTCCCTGCGCGTAGAGGCTGTTGCCCGCCTGCGGGTCGGCAAGCGATGCACGCGCGTCGACCACGCGCACGGTACTGGCGGTCGCGCGGGCATCGACCACGCGTACCCCATCGCCCAAGGCCGCAGCCAGGGTCGCAACATCGACAAGGGTGGTCCACGGCGGGTCGATCGGCTTCATTGCACTTGCTCCAGGCGGCGACGCAGGTTGTACAGGATGGCCGCGGTGGCGCCCCAGATGCGCTGGCCGGGCCAGCCATATTCAAGGACATGGCGGACGCGGCCGCGATGGTTGATTTCGACCTGGCGCAGGTTGTCGGCGGCCATCAGATAGTCCAGCGGCACTTCGAACACCTCGGCCACTTCGCTGGGCTGCGGGACCGCCACGAACTCCGGATCGATCACTGCCACCACCGGGGTCACCCGGTAGCCGGTGATGGTCACGAACGGATCGAGATATCCCAGTGCCTGCACCTGTGTCGGCGCCAACGCGATTTCTTCCTGGCTTTCGCGCAGTGCGGCAGCCAGCGCATCGCGATCATCGGGCTCGGTACGGCCACCGGGGAAGCCAACCTGGCCACCATGTTGCCGCAGGGTTTCGGTACGCCGGGTCAGGATCACCTGCGCACCGTTGGCGCGCGGCACGATGCCAGCCAACACCGCCGCCTCGACCGGTGGGCCCGGAGGCAGCAGGTCATCCAGTTCACTGCGGTTCCAGCCGTCACCTGCCGGCGGTTCGGCCAGCGGATGCAGCGCGCGCAGCAGCCGCTCATGATCGGCCAACGACCCTCGCAGCGACTGCTGCAGCTGTTGGCGCAGGGGCAGCACACGCTGCAGGATATGGCTGCGTTCGCTGTCGCTCATCGACGACCACCGTGCGATTTCGTCGATATGCCGCCCGCACCCGGCGCAGAGCCGGTTGCGATCCAGCTTGCAGACGTTGATGCAGGGGCTTGCGACAGCACGCGCCGTTTCTTCCATTATTTGCACCGGTCAACAGTAGCGCGAATGGGCTGAATTTGGGATGGGCCCCGCACGGCTGCAGCGTGGTGCAGAAACAAAAACGCGCCGGTGGGTTCACCGGCGCGTTGATGTTGACGCTGTTTCTTCTTACTTGACGCTGATCAGCTTGATCTCGAACTGCACAGCCACGTTCGGCGGGAACGGGGTGCGCGGGTCGGCGCCGTAGGCCTGATCCGGCGGCAGCGAGACTTCCCACTTCGAGCCTGCCGGCATCTGCAGCAGGGTCTCACGCATGGCCTTCATTTCGACTTCGCTGACCTTGATCGACGGAATCTGCTGGGCCGGGCGGGCTTCGGTCGGGCGCTGGCCGTACGGGAACGGACCGGCCACTTCCAGCTGCACGGTGCTGGCCTGGGTCGGCTTGGCACCCTTGCCGGCTTCGATCACACGGTACTGAACGCCGCTCGGCAGGGTCTGCACGCCCGCCTTTGCCTTGTTCTGCGCCATGAACTGATCGCTCTTGGTCTTGTTTTCGGCAGCAGCCTTTTCGTACTCGGCCTTGGCGGCCTGGGCACGGCCCTGCTCGCGCTTCTGGAACGCTTCAACGGCCGGCTTCAGCTGCTCGGCGGTAATGGCCGGCTGCTTCTTGGCGTAGGCGTCCTGCAGGCCCTTCACCACCGAGTTGATGTCCAGCTGCTCACCGCGACCGGTCAGCTCCGCCAGGTTGTTGCCGTAGTCGTAACCGAAGTAGTAGCTCAGCTTGCCCTTCTCGGACGCGATGTCCTGGGCGAAGGCATTGCCCGTCAGGGCCAGGGCCGCGACGGCGACCGCGATAGAACGCAACTTCATCAAACAGTTCTCCAGGGGTGGTAACTCAGGGACGTTCTGCGCCGCCCTGAGGCGACGGGTTAGGATAACGGCCACAACGTGTAACCGCTACTCACCACGCAGGCTATGACCTGTCTGCGTTTACAGAGTTCAATCTCACTTTTTTTTAACGTTCCAGGAGTTTCCCGTGGTCGAGGCCCCCGCTCCCCACCCGGTCGACGTCAGCGATGATGGCGCCGTCCGCACCATTACCGTGCAACGCCCGGACAAGCTCAACGCCCTCAACGCCGCCACCCTGCAGGCCTTGGCCGAGGCGTTTGGCGACGCCGCCGCCGACCCGGCGGTACGGGTGGTGGTGCTGACCGGGGCTGGCCCCAAGGCGTTCGTGGCCGGGGCCGACATCGCCGAAATGAACACCTTGAGCGCGGTTCAGGGACGTGATTTTTCCCTGCTCGGGCAGGCCCTGATGCGCCGAATCGAACGCATGCCCAAGCCGGTGATCGCCCGGGTGAACGGATTTGCGCTGGGCGGCGGGCTGGAACTGGCCATGGCCTGCCATCTGCGCATCGCCGCCGATTCGGCCAAAGTCGGCCAGCCGGAGATCAATCTCGGCCTGATTCCCGGCTTCGGCGGCAGCCAGCGCCTGCTGCGCCTGTGTGGCCGCGCGGCCACGCTGGAACTGTGCCTGCTGGGCACCCCGATCGACGCCGCACGCGCACTGGCCCTGGGCATCGTCAACGAAGTGGTACCCGCCGCCGAGCTCGACGCCCGCGTGCAGGCCCTGGCCCGGCAGCTGGCACAGTCGGCGCCGCTGGCGCTGCGTGGCCTGCTCGACGCGGTACACGTGGGCGGCGAATGCAGCCTGGAAGCCGGCCTGGAATACGAAAGTGCGCAGTTCGGCCTGCTGTTCGCCACCGAGGACATGCGCGAAGGCACCAGCGCCTTCCTGCAGCGCCGTCCCCCCGCCTTCCAGAACCGCTGACGCCATGGCATCCCGACCCAACCCCGTGCTGCTGTTCGCCCGGGTCCAGGCAGACGATCCCGATGGTGCGCTGCAGGCTGGACTGATGGACTACGTCGTGAGGGCTGGCGATGAGCGGCTGCTGCCCGATCATCCGGACCTGCCCGAGCGCCTGTGCCAGATGCAGTTGCAACTGCAGCGTGCATGGGCGGCGCGCGAACGTTTCCGCGCACGCGCCGTGCGCCTTGCCCGCCGCGAGGCCGAGCGTGATGCGCGGCGGACGCCCGCGCCGGCACCGGACGTCAAACCCGCCCTGCCTGCCGCCGCGGCCGCCATCCTCGCCCGGGCCAAGGCCCGCGCCGCCGGCAA
Organism: Stenotrophomonas sp. 3(2025); assembly: GCF_052665395.1. NCBI lineage: Bacteria > Pseudomonadati > Pseudomonadota > Gammaproteobacteria > Lysobacterales > Lysobacteraceae > Stenotrophomonas > Stenotrophomonas sp. 3(2025). The sequence goes on from NZ_JBQOIF010000005.1 coordinate 40,001, forward strand.
GGAGCAGTAATGGCGACCGCGAAGAAGACCGCGCGCGCACCTGCGCGCCGCGGCAGTACGATGCCGCGTGCCGACGTGGTGGAAATGTTCACCCGCCTGCGCGAGCTCAACCCGCACCCGAAGACCGAGCTGGAATACAGCTCGCCGTTCGAACTGCTGGTGGCGGTCGCGCTGTCTGCACAGGCCACCGACGTCGGCGTCAACAAGGCCACCCGACGCCTGTTCCCGGTTGCCAACACGCCGGCGAAGATCCTCGCGCTGGGCGAAGAGGGACTGAAGAAGTACATCGCCACCATCGGTCTGTTCAACGCCAAGGCGAAGAACGTGATCGCCACCTGCGCGCTGCTTCTTGAGAAGCACGGTGGCCAAGTGCCACGCGATCGCGACGCACTGGAAGCCCTGCCCGGTGTCGGCCGCAAGACCGCCAACGTGGTGCTCAACACCGCCTTCGGCGAACCGGTGATGGCGGTGGACACGCACATCTTCCGTGTCGCCAACCGCACTGGACTTGCGCCCGGAAAGAACGTGCGCGAGGTTGAAGATCGACTGGTCAAAGCGATTCCCGCCGAGTTCCTGCTCGACGCGCACCACTGGCTGATCCTGCACGGCCGGTACGTGTGCAAAGCGCGCAAACCGGATTGCCCGGGCTGCGTGATTGCCGACCTGTGCCGGTTCAAGGACAAGACACCCGCGGAGTGACGGCGCCATCCACGCATGGCGTGGATCTACTGGAAAATCCATCCACGCATGGCGTGGATCTACTGCAACCGGGGCGCAATCCGCGCGTCATACGTAACCGGTTTCAATGGCAGGCCCAGCCGTGACGGGGCCTGCGGCGGATCGCCGCCGTGCGCGAACTGTCACATTTACGCAATCTTCACGTTTTAGCCTGCGCGCATCTTCCCACCTGCCTGCAAGGCTCCTCTCCATGAAACTGCATCACCAGCTCCTGACGATCGCCGTGGCTGCTGCGCTGTACGTGCCGGCCGCCCACGCCGAAGTCGCCATCGATGTGATCGGCGGTTCGGAAATCACCTTCGAAGGCCTGGTCCAGGCCGACGGCAACTGGTACGACAATGACGTCGTGGACCTCAACGGCGGTGACGCCGGCAACGGCAAGAACAGCGAATTCGAACTGCGTCGCGCCGAGCTGGTGCTGAAGGGCAAGGGCCCGGGCAACGTGGAATGGGTCGTGGGCTACGACGCCAAGGCCGACAAGTTCCTCGACACCAACGTGAAGTACAAGCTGCTGGGCAACGCCAACCACTTCATCCAGGTCGGCCAGTTCAAGCAGCCCAACAGCCTGGAAGAACTGTCCAGCACCAAGAACAACGACTTCATCTCCAAGGCTGCGGTCACCAACACCTACGCTGTCGCCCGGCGCCTGGGCGGTGCCTACAGCTACGGCCAGGACAACTGGTCGGTCACCGCCAGCGCCTTCGGCCGCGAACTGACCCGCAACCTGGCCCACGGCAGCGGCTACGGCGCACGTGGCACCTGGGCACCGATCAACGAGAAGGGCCAGGTCCTGCACTTCGGCCTGAGCTACGTCGACTACGACACCGACGCGGACACCCTGCGCGTGCGTGCCCGCCCGAACGCCGACCTGGCCACCGCGCGCCTGGTCGACAGCGGCAACCTGGTCGACACCGACCGCGTCAGCACCATCGGCGCCGAAGCGATGTACTTCCAGGGCCCGTTCAAGGCCCAGGCCGAGTACTACACCAGCAAGGCCAAGCGCCTGGCCAACGACAACTACACCAGCGACGGCTACTACGTCAGCGGCGTGTGGAATGTCACCGGCGAAAGCTGGAGCTACAAGGGCGGCACCCCGGGCACCGGCCTGCCGAACAACCCGGCCGGCGGCCAGTGGCAGCTGGGCGTGCGTTATGACCACATGGATCTGAACGACGGCAACCTCGCCGCCAACGCGGTGGCCGGCCGTCCGCCGATCGTCGATGGCGTGCTCGGCGGCAAGATGGACATCTGGACCGTCGGCGCGAACTGGTACTGGCGCTCGAACTTCAAGCTGATGCTCAACTACGTGATGGTCGACAGCAAGAAGTACAGCTCGACCGCCCGTGGCTTCGTCAACGACGATCCGAACATCCTGGAAGCCCGCGCGCAGTTCTTCTGGTAAGCCCGGAAGCACGCGGTCGAACGAAGGCACGGCCCAGGCCGTGCCTTCGTCGTTGTGGGCAGGCGGTGGCCGCGCGATGATGCCCTGCCCTGTCGACAAGGACCTTCGGGATGCCTTCTCCCCTCCGCCTGCGCCGCCTGCTTTGCAGTGTCCTGCTCGCTGCCCTGCCCGCCACTGCGTTCGCCTGTGACGATGCGGATGCCGTGCGCGAGGCCGCGTACCGGCAGTTGCCGGCCGGCGCCCTGCCGGTCACGGCACGTTTCACCGATGCGGACAGCACGGCCTGCCGTGCGTGGCCGGCACAACCCGGCACGACCCTGCTGGCCGTCGCGCAATGGACCGCCCCCGCCTCGGAAGACGTGCGCGGTGGCGACCTGGACCTGTTGCTGATCGATACCGCCAGTGGCAGGCCACTGGCCTGGACCCGCGTGGCCGACGCGGTCAGCAGTGATGCGCTGCGTTTTACCGGCCTGCGCCTGGACACGGCGCGCTGGCAGCTGGATCCGGCCACCCGCGCATTCGGCGTGCGCATGGACTACAACGGCAGCTCAGGCCCCAACCCGTTCGCGCAGACCGAACTGCAGTTGTTCGTACGCGAGGGCCGGCAGCTGCGCCGGGTGCTTGCCCCGCTGGCCGTCAGTGGCAGTCGCGGCGAATGGGATACGCGGTGCGCCGGCGAGTTCAGCCGCTTCGAGCGCACGCTGGAAATGGGCAGTGCCAATGCCGCTGGCCTGGCGCCGATCGTGGTGCGCGAAAAGCGCACCGATACGATCAGCGTCGCCGCCGGTGACGACTGCCATGCCACCGACACGACGGCACCCGCACAGCGCTGGACACTGCAGCCCCGCGACGGTCGCTATGCCGTTCCGGAGGCCCTGCGCGGGCTCTGAAGGGCGGGCTTGGGCACCGCCATGACGGCTGTCACGTTCGCGTCATATGACAGACGCGGGCGTGTCATGGAACCGTTATGGAATGTGCACCGAAACGTCGGGCAGCCGCCCCTCGACCACCCCAGGAGTCTCTCCCGTGATCCACGCCTTCAAGTCGCGCGCCGCCGTCGCCATTCTGGCCGCGTCGTCCGTGTTCGCCGCCAACGCCGCCGATGTCACCGGCGCGGGCGCCTCGTTCATCTACCCGGTGATGTCCAAGTGGTCGGCCGACTACAGCACCGCCACCGGCAAGAAGGTCAACTACCAGTCGATCGGTTCCGGCGGTGGTATCGCCCAGATCAAGGCAGCGACCGTGGACTTCGGTTCGTCCGACGCGCCGTTGAAGCCGGAAGAGCTGGCTGCCGCCGGCCTGGCCCAGTTCCCGTCGGTGATCGGTGGCGTGGTGCCGGTGATCAATGTTGCTGGCGTCGCCCCCGGCGCGCTGAAGCTGGACGGCCCGACCCTGGCCAACATCTTCCTGGGCAAGATCACCACCTGGAACGACCCGGCCATCGCCGCCCTCAACAGTGGCCTGACCCTGCCCAGCGGCAAGATCACGATCGTTCATCGTTCGGACGGCTCGGGCACCACCTTCAACTTCGTCAACTACCTGTCCAAGGTCAGCCCGGAGTGGAAGAGCAAGGTCGGTGAAGGCACTTCGGTACAGTGGCCGGCCGGCATCGGCGGCAAGGGCAACGAAGGCGTTGCTGCCTACGTGAAGCAGATCAAGGGCGGCATCGGCTACGTCGAACTGTCCTACGCGCTGCAGAACAAGATGTCCTACGCGGCGATGAAGAATGCGGCCGGCAAGATCGTGCAGCCGTCGGACGCCTCGTTCTCGGCCGCTGCGGCCAGCGCCGACTGGGCCAACGCCCGTGACTTCTACCTGGTGATGACCAACGCCCCGGGCGCTGATGCATGGCCGATCACTGCCACCAACTTCATCCTGGTGCGCAAGCAGCCGAAGAACGTGGCGGGCGCCAAGGCCACGCAGGAGTTCTTCCGCTGGGTCTACAAGAATGGCGATGCGCAGGCCAAGCAGCTGGACTACGTGCCGCTGCCGGACGCGCTGGTGCGCCAGATCGAGACCTACTGGACGCAGAACCTGAAGTACTGAGTTCGTTGCAAGGCGTTCCCCCGCAGGAACGGGGCCGGCGGGTCCTCTCTCCCCCGCCGGCCCCACCGGGCGCTGGATCCTTCGGGGTCCGGCGCTCTTCTTTTCTGCAGGGTTGTCTGCTGCGGTTGGTCGTGAAAGGCGCTGCGCCTCCTCGAATGTGGCATAGCGGCGATGGGCCGGGCTGCGCATGACACGCCGCAAGTACCTCCTTGCAGGCTCGGCCCAACGCCGCCTGATGGTTCATCGGGGGCGCGGTGGGGTCATGGGAGGCAAGGAGCGGGGGCAACGGTTGCCCGGCCCTCCGCCACGCCGGGGACCGCGCACAAGCGCAGTTGGGGCTGTCAGCCGACCCGGTAGCCAACCGTGAATCCCGCGAAACCCTTGCCAGAACGTGATCCAGGACACCTCTGTCATGGACGTCATACGGCTGTAACAAAAACATCATTTCATAGCCGCATCCGCCGACACCGTCGGCTCTACCCCGCTATGGAGTGACCATGAAACTGCACTCGGCCAGCCTTGCCGCCCTTTCCCTGGCCATCGCCCTGGGCCTGTCTGCCTGCGGTGGCGACAAGCAGGCCGCACAGCAGCCGGCCGCTGACGGCGCCGCTGCTCCGGCCGCTGCCGGCGACAAGGTGACCGCTGAGGTCTCCGGTGCCGGCGCCTCCTTCATCTTCCCGCTGGTGTCCAAGTGGTCGGCCGACTACAACACCGCCACCGGCGCGAAGATCAACTACCAGTCGATCGGTTCCGGTGGTGGCATCGCCCAGATCAAGGCCGGCACCGTTGATTTCGGTTCGTCCGACAAGCCGCTGAGCAGCGACGAGCTGGCCCAGGCCGGCCTGGCCCAGTTCCCGTCGGCCATCGGCGGCGTGGTGCCGGTGGTCAACATCGACGGCCTGGAAGCCGGCAAGCTGCGCCTCAGCGGCGCCCTGCTCGCCGACATCTTCCTGGGCAAGGTCAAGACCTGGAACGACCCGGCCATCGTCGCCGCCAACCCGGGCGTGACCCTGCCGGACGGCAAGATCACCATCGTCCACCGTTCGGATGGTTCGGGCACCACCTTCAACTTCTCCAACTACCTGTCCAAGGTCAGCCCGGAGTGGAAGAGCAAGGTCGGCGAAGGCACCTCGGTGCAGTGGCCGGACGGCGTGGGTGGCAAGGGCAATGAAGGCGTTGCTTCCTACGTGAAGCAGATCAAGGGCTCGATCGGCTACGTCGAACTGGCCTATGCCCTGCAGAACGCGATGCCGTACACCTCGCTGCAGAACGCGGCCGGCACCTGGGTGCAGCCGAACGCTGAAACCTTCGCCGCCGCTGCCGCCAGCGCCGACTGGGCCAGCGCCAAGGACTTCAACCTGGTCATCACCAACGCCCCGGGCGAGCAGGCGTGGCCGATCACCGCCACCAACTTCATGCTGATGCAGAAGAAGCCGAAGGATGCCAAGCGCAACCAGGATGCGCTGGCCTTCTTCAAGTGGGCCTTCGAAAGCGGCCAGACCCAGGCCAACGAACTGCACTACGTGCCGCTGCCGGCCGAGCTGGTCAAGCAGATCGAAGCCTACTGGGCGACCGAACTGAAGTGATGGACCCGACGGTGCCCGCCACGTGCGGGCACCGTCTCCTGCACATCGTGCTGCCCCGCCCCTTCCTGGCCCTGCCGTCCCCATGAATGCCATCGCCCAGCCTGTAGCCGCCCCGTCCACGCGTGACATGCGTGATGCCCGCAACGACAAACTGTTCCGATGGGTGCTGGTCGGCACCGTCATCTTCGTCCTGATCGCGCTGGCCTGCGCCGCACTGTCGATGCTGTGGGGTGGTCGCCACGCTCTGCAGATGCAGGGCCTGAGCTTCTTCTTCTCCTCCGACTGGAATCCGGTCGAAAACAAGTTCGGCGCCCTCGCCCCGATCTACGGCACCCTGGTCACCGCCCTGATCGCGATGGTCATCGCCGTACCGGTCAGCTTCGGCATCGCCTTCTTCCTCACCGAAGTGGCACCGCGCTGGCTGCGTGGCCCGGTTGGTACCGCCATCGAACTGCTGGCGGGCATTCCCTCGATCATCTACGGCATGTGGGGCCTGTTCGTGCTGGTGCCGGTGATGACCGAGTACGTCACCCCGTTCCTCAACGAAACCTTGGGCGAATGGCCGATCATCGGCCCGGTGTTCCAGGGCCCGCCGCTGGGCATCGGCATGCTCACCGCCGGCTTCGTGCTTGCGATCATGGTCATCCCGTTCATCTCCTCGGTGATGCGCGAAGTGTTCCTGACCGTGCCGACCCGCCTGAAGGAATCGGCCTACGCTCTGGGTTCCACCAAATGGGAAGTGAGCTGGGACATCGTGCTGCCCTACACCCGCTCGGCGGTGATCGGTGGCGTGTTCCTCGGCCTGGGCCGCGCACTGGGCGAGACGATGGCAGTGGCCTTCGTGATCGGCAACAGCGTGCGCCTGTCGCCGTCGCTGCTGGAACCGGGCACCACCATCGCCGCACTGATCGCCAACGACTTCGGCGAAGCCACTGAAACCTACCGCTCGGCGTTGCTGCTGCTCGGCTTCGTCCTCTTCATCGTCACCTTCGTGGTGCTCGCCATCGCCCGCCTGATGCTGATGCGCCTGTCCCGCAAGGAGGGCAACTGATGTCCAGCACCGCTGACTCCCTGTACCTGCGCCGCCGCATCGGCAATGTCATCGCCATCGCGCTGTCTTGCGCCACCGCGCTGTTCGGCCTGTTCTTCCTCGGCTGGATCCTGTTCACCCTGGCCTCCAAGGGCCTGGCCGGCATCAACCTGGATCTGTTCACCAGGATGACACCGCCGCCGATGCAGGAAGGCGGCCTGGCCAACGCCTTCTTCGGCAGTGCGGTGATGTGTGCGCTGGCAATCGGCATCGGCACCCCGCTGGGTGTGCTGGCCGGCACCTGGCTGGCCGAGTACGGCAACGCCCGCAAGGCCGGCACCGTGGTCCGCTTCGTCAACGACATCCTGCTGTCGGCCCCGTCCATCGTGCTGGGCCTGTTCGTCTACACCCTGTACGTGATGCAGACCGGCGGCAGCTTCTCCGCCTTCGCCGGTGCACTGTCGCTGGCCTTCATCGTGCTGCCGGTGGTGGTGCGTACCACCGACGAGATGCTGCGCCTGGTGCCTTCGCAGATGCGCGAAGCCGCGCTTTCGCTGGGCATTCCGCAGTGGAAGGTGATCGTGCAGGTGCTGTACCGCAGTGCCTCGGCCGGCATCATCACCGGCATCCTGCTGGCGCTGGCCCGCATTTCCGGCGAGACCGCACCGCTGCTGTTCACCGCCTTCGGCAACCAGTACTGGAACAGCAACGTGTTCCAGCCGATGGCCTCGGTGCCGGTGGTGATGAACCAGTTCGCCGGCAGCCCGTACGAATCCTGGCAGGTGCTGGCCTGGGCCGGCGCGCTGGTGCTGACCGTGTTCGTGCTGCTGGTCAGCCTCTCTGCGCGCGGCATCCTGCTGCGCAACCGTATCTCCCATGACTGACCTTTCCGTGGATACCGCCATGAACGACCTTTCCAACGCCGTGCCGATGCAGCGCATCGTCGTGCCGGCCTCGCACGAGAACCTGCACGCTCCGGCCCCGGTCAAGCTCGCCGCGCGTGGACTGGACTTCTACTACGACAAGTTCCACGCCCTGAAGGGCATCAACCTGGAGATCCCGGAAAAGCGCGTGACCGCGCTGATCGGTCCCTCCGGTTGCGGCAAGTCGACCCTGCTGCGCATCTTCAACCGCATCTACGCGCTGTATCCGAAGCTGGAAGCGCGCGGTGAGGTGATCCTCGACGGCGAGAACATCCTGTCGCCGAAGTACCCGATGAACCGCCTGCGCAGCAAGGTCGGCATGGTGTTCCAGAAGCCGGTGCCGTTCCCGATGACCATCTTCGAGAACGTGGCCTACGGCATCCGCCACCACGAGAAGCTGTCCAAGGCGGACATGGCCGACCGTGTCGAGCACGCGCTGCGCCAGGGCGCGCTGTGGGACGAAGTGAAGGACAAGCTCAACCAGAGCGCTCTGGGCCTGTCCGGTGGCCAGCAGCAGCGTCTGTGCATCGCCCGTGCCGTGGCCCTGCGCCCGTCGGTGCTGCTGCTGGACGAGCCGACCTCGGCGCTGGACCCGATCTCCACCAGCCGCATCGAGCAGCTGGTGGAAGAGCTCAAGCACGAGTACACCATCGTGATCGTCACCCACAACATGCAGCAGGCCGCGCGCGTGTCCGATTACACCGCCTTCATGTACCTGGGCGACCTGATCGAACACGACCGCACCGAAGTGATCTTCTCGCAGCCGTCCAAGCAGCAGACCGAGGATTACATCACCGGCCGGTTCGGCTGATCGGCGCTGACGCTTCGCCACCTGTCCCAGCCAGGCGCGCCTGGCTCTACCTGGATTGCAGAACATGAACCTTCCCAACGACCACATCGTCAAAAGCTACGACGAAGAGCAGCAGCGCCTGGTGGCCGAGATCGTGCGCATGGGCGAGATGGCCGTCGCCCAGCTGGAGGCGTCGATGGACGTCATCGAGAAGCGCGATGAGAACGCCGCCCATCGCATCATCGCCAACGACGAAGCGATCGATGCGCTGGAACAGCAGATCAGCCACGACGTGATGCGCCTGGCGCTGCGTGGCCCGATGGCCCGCGACCTGCGCGAGATCCTCGCCGGCCTGCGCATTCCGGCCGATATCGAACGCATTGGCGACTACGCGGCCAACGTCGCCAAGCGCTCGATCGCGCTGGGCAAGGTGCCACCGCTGCCGCAGATCCAGGGCCTGCGCGCCCTCGGCCGCCTGGCCGCACAGCAGGTCCGCCGCGCCATCGCCGCCTACCGCGACAACGACGCCGATGCCGCGCTGGAACTGCGCGAGGACGACGCCCGCCTGGATGCGCAGTACACCGCGCTGTTCCGCGAGCTGCTGACCTACATGATGGAAGACCCGCGCAACATCACCCCGTGCACCCACCTGCTGTTCATGGCCAAGAACCTGGAGCGCGTGGGCGACCATGCCACCAACATCGCCGAGAACGTGTGGTTCCTGGTGCACGGCGAACAGCCGCTGCCGCCGCGCCAGAAGCGCGACGAGACCTCCAGCGCGGGCGATATCTGATACTGCACTGCAACACCGGATTCGACTCCAGGGTGGCCGCTGTCCTCGTGACAGCGGCCTTTTTGCTGGCGCTGTAATACTTCTCACGAAAATTTGAATTCCCGGCGAGGATTCGTTGAGTAGGATCGCTGCACCATCGCTTCACCACGGGCACCCGCCCACCACCCAGGAGCACGACCGATGAGCACCTCCAACAAGACGCTGTCCCTGCTGACCGCCACCGCCCTGGCCGCAGGCCTCGGCATGACCGCCTCCGCTTCGGCCCTGAGCATGACCGACCTCGCCCAGGGCTACCTGGTGGCCGGCCAGGCCGCCAAGGCCACCGACGCGAAAGCGACCGATGCAAAATCCGCCGACGCGGCCAAGCATGCCGAAGGCAAGTGTGGCGCCGACGGCAAGAGTGCTGAAGGCAAGTGCGGCGGCGACAAGGGCAAGGCAGCGGCCGGTGCGGACACCAAGGCCAAGACCGGCGGCGACAAGAAGTCGGCCGAAGGCAAGTGCGGCGAAGGCAAGTGCGGTGGCAAGCACTGACGTCCGCGCCGGCGTCGTCCACCCGCGGTCGCCGCTTCCTGCGGCGGCCGTGGGCCTGGGCCTGCGCCGTGCCCTGCTGCAGGACCTGCGCGATGCACCGGCCGGCGATTTCGATTTCCTCGAATGCGCGCCGGAGAACTGGATCGGTGTCGGTGGTCCCGCAGGTGACGCGTTGGCCGAACTGGCGGCGCGCCATCCGCTGAGCTGCCACGGCCTGTCATTGTCGCTGGGCGGCAGTGCCCCCCTGGATACCCAGCTGCTGGCCCAGGTCGGTACGTTCCTGCAACAGCATCAAGTGCCGCTGTACAGCGAACACCTGAGCTACTGCAGCGACGAAGGCCACCTGTACGACCTGCTGCCGATTCCATTCACCGATGAAGCGGTACGCCACACCGCTGCCCGCATCGCCCGGGTGCAGGACATTCTCGGCCGTCGCATCGCCGTGGAAAACGTGTCGTACTACCTGGCGCCGGACCCGACGATGGACGAACTGGCCTTCACCACTGCCGTACTGGCCGAGGCCGACTGTGATCTGCTGCTGGACGTCAACAACGTCTACGTCAATGCCTGCAACCATGGCTACGACGCCGATGCCTTCATCGCCGGCCTGCCCGCACAACGCATCGTCTGCCTGCACGTGGCCGGGCACCTGGACGAGGCGCCGGACCTGAAGATCGACACCCATGGCAGCCCGGTGATCGACCCGGTGTGGGACCTGCTGGCACGCACCTACGCCCGTATCGGCCCACGCCCCACCCTGCTCGAACGCGACTTCAATTTCCCGCCCTACGCCGAGCTGCGGGGCGAACTGCAGACCATCCACCGCCTGCAGGCCGCCCATGGCTGACGCCCCCGAACGCCTGCGTGCGCAGCAGCACGCGTTCACCGCGCACCTGCGCGACCCGGCGCAGGTACCGGCGCCGCCCGGCATGGACCCGCGTCGAGTGGCCGTGTACGAACGCCTGCTGTTCAACAATCTGCTGGGATTGTTGAGTAATGGCTTCCCGGTCTGCGTACGCCTGCTGGGCGAACCGGACTGGCGTGCACTGGTGCGCCACTATTTCGCCAGCCACCATTGCCACACCCCGTTGTTCACCGAACTGGCTGCCGAGTTCGTGCAGTGGCTGCAGGTGCAGCCGGAGCTGCCGCATCCGGCGCTTGCCGAACTGGCCCACTACGAGTGGGTGGAGACCGCGCTGTACCAGCTGCAGGCCGATCCGCTGCCGGAACCGGGCGACATCGATCCGCTGCAGGTGCCGCTGCGCCGCTCACCGCTGGCCTGGCCGCTGCTGTACCGCTGGCCGGTGCATCAGCTGGGTAGCGAGGATGCACCGTCGCAACCACCGGCAGAGCCCACCGGCCTGCTGGTGCGGCGCGATGCTGATGGCGCGGTGCGATTTGCCACCCTGACCAGCCTCGCAGTGCATCTGCTGACCCTGATCGGCGAGTCCCCCGGGGCCACCGGCCAACAACAGCTGCAGCAACTGGCCGCCCTGCACCACCTCGATCCTGGGACATTGGCCGCCCCTGGCGCGCAACTGCTGCAGCAGTTCCTGCGTGCTGGCGTGATCGGTCCGCTCCCCGCTTCACCCTGACGCCCCTTCCAGGAGATACACCGATGAAGACCCCGACCCTGGCCGCCGCACGCGGCCAGCTGGACCGTTTCGCCCCGTGGTTGGCCCCGCTTGGCCTGCGCCTGCTGCTTGCCTGGGAATTCTTCGAATCCGGGCGCGAGAAGCTGCACGGGCAGAACTGGTTCGCCGATCTGCAGGATGCCTTCCCGTTTCCGTTCGACCAGCTGCCCGCTGCGCTGAACTGGCAACTGGCCACCTGGTTCGAACTGGTGGGCGCAGCGTGCCTGCTGTTCGGCTTCGGCACCCGTTTTGCCGCCGCCAGCCTGCTGGTGCTGACGGCTGTGGCAACGTACGCGGTGCACTGGCCGGCCGAATGGAGCTCACTGGGCGATCTGGCAATGGGCTATGCTATCAGCGATCAGGGCTTTGGCAACTTCAAACTGCCGCTGCTGTTCATGGCGATGCTGTTGCCGCTGCTGTTCACCGGCGCTGGGCGCCTGAGCGTGGATGCGGTGCTGGCGCGCTGGTATCCGTCGGGCCCCATGGCGCGGCCTGTGCTCCGGTAGATACCGACCCTGGTCGGCGCGCAGTGTGCCAACCAAGATTGGCACCTGCCAGGATCCGGGGCGCTCAGGGTCGCTCTGCTAGAATTCATGCATGACCGACCCCACTTCCGCACCTGCCGCCCTCCCTGTTTCCGACGTACCCCAGGCACAGCGCGCGATGTCACAACGCTTCCGCGGCTTCCTGCCGGTGGTGGTGGATGTTGAAACCGGCGGCTTCGACAGCCAGCGCAACGCGCTGCTGGAAATCGCCGCCGTGCCGATCGAGATGGACGAGAACGGCCTGCTCTACCCCGGCCAGACCGCCAGCGCCCACGTGGTGCCGGCAGAGGGGCTGGAGATCGACCCGAAGTCGCTGGAAGTGACCGGCATCATCCTCGACCACCCGTTCCGGCTGGCCAAGGAAGAGAAGGCCGCGCTGGACCACATCTTCACCCCGGTGCGTGCAGCGATGAAGAAATACGGTTGCCAGCGCGCGATCCTGGTCGGCCACAACGCCCATTTCGACCTGGGCTTCGTCAACGCCGCGGTGGCCCGTACCGGGCACAAGCGCAACCCGTTCCACCCCTTCAGCGTGTTCGACACGGTCACCCTGGCGGGCATTGCCTATGGCCAGACGGTGCTGGCGCGCGCGGCCAACGCGGCTGGGCTGGGTTGGGATGCCAACGAGGCGCACAGCGCGGTGTATGACACCGAGCAGACGGCGCGGTTGTTCTGCACGATCGCCAACGCCTGGCCGCGGTGAAGCAGCCAACGGCGGAGCCCCTCGTGGCGGGCTGACAGCGATTCCTGGGCAGGCCGGACGGGTGGACTGCGCAGGGGACGCTGCAAGTACATCCCTGTAAGCTCGGTCGCCGCATGCTCGTGTGCGCTGTCCTGCGCACACGGCAAGACCGGGGTTGGGCGTCCTGCCCAACCCGCCCGAGGCGTGCCTCGGGCCCATGCGGCTCACGCCCCTGCGCAGCCCACCCGCCCGGCCACGGACAGTTTCCCGGGCGCCACGGAAAGATCAGAAAAGCGGGAGCAACAGCGGGTCGCTGCGCTCGATGGGTCCTGCCGGCTAGGGCTGTGGTGAGTCACCTTTTTGGTGGGTGCCGACCGTTGGTCGGCACGCCGATTGGTACGGCAATGCCAGTAGATCCACGCCATGCGTGGATGCTTTGCAGTGGATCAACCGATGCTCGTGCGATCCCTGCCGTCACTCTTCGCACGGTACAACGCGCGGTCGGCGCGCTGGTACAGCAGTGCCGGGGTGCGGTCGTCGCCGTCCAGTTCCACCAGGCCGGCGCTGAAGGTCACCCGCAGGCCAGGGATGCCGGCCCAGTCCGGATGGTCATGGAACAAGCCACGCAGGCGCGCGCACAGCTGCGCCGCCTCCTCCAGCCGGGTGTCATTGAGCAGCAGCGCGAATTCTTCGCCGCCGGTGCGTGCCGGCAGGTCCGAATCACGGCTGGCGGCGGCGATCACCTGGGCCACTTCCACCAGTACCGCATCACCGATGCTGTGGCTGTGCTGGTCGTTGACGTCCTTGAAGTGGTCGATGTCCAGCACCACCAGGCACAGCGGATGGCCGCTGCGCTGGGCGCGGGCGAAGTCGCGGGCCAGCGCCTCGTCGAAGCCGCGACGGTTGGCCAGCCGGGTCAGCGCGTCTTCGCGGGCCTGCCGTTCGAACGCCTCGGCCTGCCGCGCCAAGCGCTCGGCCAGCTCGGTCTTCTCCTGGTTCAGCGCCTGCAGGTGCACGGTCTGCGCCTGCAGGTCGAAGGTGGCCTCGTCCACGCGCCGTGCCAGGCGCAGGTTGCTGGCCTTGTACTGCTGCAGCAGGAAGCGGTACAGCGCCACCAGCGCGGACAGCAGCACCAGCCCGATCAGCGCCTGCACGCTGCGCCGCTGCCACCAGAACGGCTCGACGGTAAAGCTCCACACCGCTTCCTGATGACCCCAACTGCCCCCCGGGTGCGCGGCGGCCACGTGCAGCGTGTAATCACCCGGCGGCAGGCCGACGAATTCCACGCTGCGCTGCGGGCCACGTTCCACCCAGCCGTTGTCCAGCCCTTCCAGCCGCGTGCGGTAGCGGATGCGGTCGGACATCAGGTAGCTCAGGCCCACGTAGCTCACTGCAAGCCGTCGCCCACCGGGAATCAGGTTGCGCTCGGGGCCTTCCCAGTGCACCGGCGCACCGTCGACCTGTACGTTCTCGATTGCCGCAGGCGGTGCGGGACGTTCACGGAAACGCTGCAGCCGCTGCGGATCGACCGTGCTCAAGCCGCCGGCGGTCACCACCCAGAACGTGCCGTCCTGGCGCAGGATCGCCGAGGGACCGGAGCTGCCGTTGGCCTGCGCATTGGCCATGCCGTCGATCTCGTTGTAACGCTCCACCGTGACCCGCGGCGCGCGTCCGTCGGCCACGGCGTTGAGCGTGGCCATGTCGGTGCGCAATACTCCGCGGTTGCTGCTGATCCACACGTTGCCCAGTCGGTCGGGCACCAACTGGAACACCGCATCCACCGGCATGCCCTGCTCCAGGCCCACCCGTGCCAGCGTCCCCGCCTGCCAGCGGTACAGCCCACGGTCACTGCTGATCCACATCGCATCGCCGATCTGGTGGAAGCCGAACACGCTGCGGCCACCGCCCAGCGGCGCCAGGTCGATCGACTGCACCTGGTCACCGCGCAGCACGCGGACGCCTTCAATGGTGCCGATCCACAGATTTCCCTGGTGATCGTGTTCCAGCGCGGTGGTCAGGCCTGCCGGCATGCCCGCAACCGTGGGCACGGTTACCTTGTCACCTTCGATACGGACCACGCCCTTCTGCGTCCCCGCCCAGACCACGCCGTCAGGCGCGATGCTGATCGCACGGATGTTGCCGCCGGGCAGGCCATCGGCCGCCGCGTAGTTGTGGCGAAGCCGTCCATCGGCGTGCAAGCGGTAGATGCCGTCGCCGAAGGTGCCCACCCACAGATCGCCGCCGGCATCCTGGGCCAGGCTCAGCACCGAAGGCGCCTTGCCACCGCGGTTGTGCAGCGGTATCGCACGGAATCGACCGTCCGCGGTCTGCAGGTCCAGGCCACTGGCGCTGCCCACCCACAGGTGGCGGTCCCGGTCTTCAAGCACCGTGCGCACGTAGTCGCCGCTGAGGCCGTCGCGTTCGGTGTAACTGCTGAACAGGGTTTCGCGCAGGCGGTACAGGCCGCCGTTGGCGCCTACCCAGATGCTGCCCTCAGCGTCTTCGCGCAGGCTGACCACGCGCCCGCCCGGCAGGTTCAGGCCCGCTGGCAGGCGCTCCAAGCCGTGCGCCGAGATGCGCAGCAGGCCCTGGTTCTCGGTACCCAGCCACAGGTCGCCATGGCGGTCCTGCAACATGGCCGTCAAGTGCAGCTGGCCGGGCAGCCGGTGCACCAGCACCAGGCGATCATCCTCCACCCGGTACAGGCGCTCGCCCGCGACGATCCACAGCGTCCCATCGGGCGCGCGGTAGGGCCACGACAGGCCCTTGTCCACGCCCCACGCCGCCGGCGCGCGCTGCAGTACGCCGGCGGTGTCGCGCAGCACCAGGCCATCGAGGGTGCCGATCCAGACCCGGTCCTGCGCGTCGACCGCCATCTTGGTGAAACTCATCGCCAGCGGCAGGTCCGGCGGCGGGCGCTGGTAGACGATGCCCTTGTCCGGGGTCAGATAGCCGATGCCTTTGCCCTCGTACAGCAGCCACAGGCGACCTTGGCTGTCCATCTGCATGGACTGGATCAGCACCTGCGGCGTATCCGGTTGATGTTCCCAGACCCGCCACTGGCCGTCGCTGCCGCGGTGGCTGACATTGCCGCGCGAATCGCTGATCCACAGACCGCCCTGCGGATCGACCAGCAGCGCGCCGATGCCGTTGTCGCGCAGCCCCGGCCGGGTGCTGCGGTCGAACACGGTGAAATCCAGGCCGTTGTAGCGCACCAGGCCTTCCCAGGTGGCGAACCACAGGTGGCCTTCCGGGGTCTGCGCGATGTCGCGCAGCGAGTTGTGCGGCAGACCATTGCGCGAGGTCCACACGTCGATGGCGTAGTCGCGCAACGGCGGCGCGCCACTCTGCGCGGCCAGTGGCGTGGCAATCGCCAGCAGCAGCCACAGCACACCCACCCGCAGCAGGCGACCGATGTTCTCCGCGTGGCGCCCCGCCCGGCGCCTGCCCGCCCCCTGCCCGCCCATCAGCGCAGCGGCGGCGGCCAGCTGCGGATGCCGGTGGCGGCAGCAGACGCGAACAGGGACAGCTGCACCGCGCAGGGCGGCATGCCGGCAGGAACAGGCAGGCTCATCGGACGAAGAATGGGGAGGTACGCAGATGATAGGGCAAACCCTGTCACCGGCGTCGGCGCCCGCGCAGCCCGGCGCAACCGGGCCGGGTCCGGGATCGATGCTGCTAGCGCGCCTCGGCGCTGGTCGACCACTGCACCACCGCTTCCAGCCCACCTTCGGGGCGGTTACGCAGCCACAGTCGGCCCCCGTCCTTCTCGGCCAGCGCGCGGGCGATGGTCAGGCCCAGGCCGGCACCGCCGGTCTCGCGCGAACGGGATGTCTCCACCCGCACGAACGGGTCGAACACGGCTTCCAGCTGGTCATCGGCCAGCCCGGGGCCATCATCGGCGATGACCACCGTGATCGTGCCCTCGCCGCGCTCGACACGTACCCGGGCGCGTTGCGCATACATCACCGCGTTGTCCACCAGGTTGGAGAACAGGCGGTGCATCGCCAACGGGCGCAGCATCAGTACCGCGCCGCTGCGGCCTTCGAAAACGACGTCGGCGCCGTCCTCGGCGGTGTCCTCGACGATGCTCTCCAGCAGTGAATCCAGATCCAGCGCGGCGCGCTGTTCGGCACTCTCCGCACTCCGGGCCAGTTCCAGCCCCTCGCGTACCAGTGCCTGCATCGCAGCCAGGTCGCCGATCAGGCGCTCGCGCAGCGCCTCGTCGGTCACGTTTTCCAGGCGTAGGCGCAGCCGGGTCAGCGGCGTCTGCAGGTCATGGGTGATCGCCGCCAGCATCTGCGTACGTTCGGCCAGGTGGCGCTGCAGCCGATGCTGCATGGCATTGAAGGCTTCGGCGGCACGCTGCACCTCACGCGGCCCGCGCAGCGGCAAGGGTGCCCGCTGCAGGTCATCGCCCAGGTCCTCGGCGGCGGCCGCCAGCTCCTGCAGCGGCGCACTGGCCATGCGTGCGACCACGTAGGCCAGCACGGCGATGGCCAGCACCAGCAGGGTCAGGAACAGCGGGTCCACGGCGAGGATGCCGTTGTGTGCGATCGCCGGCGAATCCAGGGCGAGCTTCAGCAACGTGCCGTCGTTGAGCACCACGTCCACCGCCCGGCACTTGGGCGGGATGAAGGTGGGATCGCGTTCGCGTGGCGGCTTGCGGTGGCCCGGCGGTGGCGGCGGCAGCAGGTCCTGCAGCTTGGGAATGCACGAACGGAACGAGGCAAAGTGCACATGCGCCCGCGACACCGGGCCCGGGCGGTCTTCCAGTACCTCCATCAGCGCCTTGTCGGCCCGCCCGATGCGGGCGCCGGGCTGCAATGCCCGCACGCTGGGGCCACCGATCTCCAGCAGCCGCTCGCGCAGCTCCGGGTTGCCGTCGAGCAGGTTGATGTAGCCCTGCAGTCGGTCGGCGATGCGGTTCAGGTTCTGCCGCTCGAATTCCTGCTGCCGCTTGGAACTGGCCAGCATGGTCGCGCCGATCGCGGCCACGCTCATGCCCAGCAGCAGGATCACGAACAGCCGTCCGACCATCGAGGACAGGAAGTGGCGCAGGCGCTTCATCGCGGCTTATTCCAGGTTGACGGCCGAGGCCAGCACGTAGCCTTCGTTGCGCACGGTCTTGATCAGGCCATCGGGGCCACCATCATCGGCCAGCTTGTTGCGCAGCCGGCTGACCTGCAGGTCGATCGCCCGGTCCTGCGCTTCGTAGTTGCGGCCGCTGCTGAGGGCCACCAGCTGCTCGCGCGAGAGCACCTTGTTGGCATGGGCGATGAACACCCGCAGCAGGCGGAATTCGGCGCCGGACAGCACCACCACGCGCCCGTCCGGATCGACCAGGTGGCGATGCTCCAGGTCGAAGATCCAGCGTGAGAAACGCGCACGGCGCACCGCCAGCGGTTCCAGGTTGGCCGGCAGCGCTTCGGTACGGCGCAGCACGTTGCGGATGCGCGCCAGCAGTTCACGCGGCTCGAACGGCTTGGCCAGGTAGTCGTCGGCGCCCATTTCCAGGCCGAGTACGCGGTCGATCGGCTCGGCGCGCGCGGTGAGCATGATCACCGGCGTGTTCGAGCGCGCGCGAAGGTCGCGACACAGGGTCAGGCCATCCTCGCGCGGCAGGTTGAGGTCGAGCACGATCAGGTCCACGTGTTCGCGTTCCAGCAGCTGGCGCATGCTGGTGCCATCGGCGGCGGTGCTGACCTGGTAGCCAGCACGGCCGAGCTGCTCGGCCAGCAGGGTGCGGATATCGTTGTCGTCATCGACGATCAGCAAACGGTGCATCGGGTTTTCAGTCTCCATGTCGCGAATCATCCCGTGTCGGCAGCTGAACCGCATCCAGGCCAATGCGTACCACTGTATCCCCCGCAGTGCGGGATACCTGCTGATACGCAGTCTCGCAGACAGTGTTACACAGAGACACACCCCGAGGATTGAGCGCGGTGTCGCTCGATCTTCACAATGCCCACCAACGCCGCCACTGCGGCCCCCAGAGTGAAGCCGCCACGTGATCTCCCGCCTGTTGCCCGCGACCCGCAAGGGTCGCCTGATGTTGATCGCCCTGCTTGTCCTGATCGCCGCTGTATCCGTGTGGTGGCTGCTGCGCAAGCCGGCCGCACCGGCGCTGGCGACCACCCCGGTCAGCCGCGGCGACATCGAGCAGACGGTGGAAGCTACCGGCGTGATCGACGCCTACAAGCTGGTCAGCGTCGGTGCGCAGGCCTCCGGCCAGATCAAGTCGCTGAAGGTGCAGCTGGGCGATACGGTGAAGGAAGGCGACCTGATCGCCGAGATCGACGCCACCACCCAGCAGAACCAGGTGCTCAACGCGCAGGCCTCGCTGGACCAGGTGACCGCGCAGCGCGCAGTGCAGCAGGCCACCCTGCGCCAGGCCGAACTGGAGTTCGCACGCCAGCAGCAGATGCTGGCTGCCGAAGCCACCTCGCGCCAGGAATACGATGCCGCCGAGGCCCAGCTGAAGACCGCGCGTGCGCAGCTGCAGTCCTACGAGGCGCAGATCAAGGGCCGCGAAACCGAGCTGGGCACTGCCCGTGCCAACCTGGCCTATACCCGCATCGTCGCGCCGATGGACGGCACCGTGGTGGCGGTGGTGGCCGAGGAAGGCCGCACGGTGAACGCCAACCAGACCGCGCCGACCATCGTGATGCTGGCACGGCTGGACGTGGTGACCGTCAATGCCGAGGTGTCCGAGGCCGACGTGGTCAAGATCAAGGCCGGCATGCCGGTGTACTTCACCACGCTGGGTGACCCGGACCGCAAGTACCACGCTACGCTGCGGCAGATCAATCCGGCACCGGCGTCGATCGCCAACGAAAGCTCGTCCAGTTCCAGCAGCTCGTCCAGTTCCAGCTCCAGCAGCGCGGTCTACTACAACGCGTTGTTCGACGTCGAAAACCCCGATGGCACCCTGCGCATCGACATGACCGCACAGGTATCGGTGCTGCTCAAGCAGGCCAAGGGCGTGCTGATGGTGCCGGCCGTGGCACTGGGACCGAAGTCGCGCGATGGCGAGCGCATCGTGCGGGTGGTCGACGACAAGGGCCAGCCGCAGCCGCGCAGGATCAAGGTCGGCATCAACAACGGCGCCAACGTCGAGGTCCTGTCCGGCCTGAAGGAAGGCGAGCGCGTGGTGGTCGGCGAAGGCGGCGCTGCGGCAGCCGCTGGCGGCGGCAACCGTGGCGGCATGCAGATGCGGGTCGGCGGCCCGGGCATGGGGCGCCGATGAGCATGACGGCGCCACTGCTGCGCCTGCGCGACCTGCGGCGCGAATTCCCGGCCGGTGAAGATGTCATCGCCGTGCTGCGCGACGTCAACCTGGACATCCATGCCGGCGAGATGGTGGCGATCGTCGGCCAGTCCGGGTCGGGCAAGTCCACGTTGATGAACATCCTCGGCTGCCTGGACCGCCCGACCCGTGGCAGCTACCAGGTGGCGGGCCGCGAGACCGGGAAAATGGCGCCCGACGAGCTGGCCGAGCTGCGCCGCGAGCACTTCGGTTTCATCTTCCAGCGCTACCACCTGCTGGGTGATCTCGACGCACGCGGCAATGTGGCCGTGCCGGCGGTGTATGCCGGCAGTCCCGGCCCGGTGCGCACCGCCCGTGCCGAGCAGCTGCTGCAACGGCTGGGCCTGGCCGACCGCATGCACCACAAACCCGGGCAGCTGTCCGGTGGCCAGCAGCAGCGCGTGTCGATCGCGCGCGCGTTGATGAACGGTGGCGAGGTGATACTGGCCGACGAACCGACCGGCGCCCTGGACACGAAATCCGGCGAAGAGGTGATGGCCATCCTCGGCGAACTGCATGCCGAAGGCCACACCATCATCATCGTCACCCACGACATGAGCGTGGCCGAGCACGCACAGCGCATCATCGAGATCCGCGACGGCGAGATCATCGCCGACCGTGCCAATCCGGCCGCACCCAGCTACCGTGCGCAACGCGAGCCGAGCACCGGCGTGGCCCATGGCAGCAGCTGGCAGGCCGCCCGCGACCGCTTCACCGAAGCGTTCCGGATGGCCCTGCTGGCGATGAACGCCCATCGCCTGCGTACCTTCCTGACCATGCTCGGCATCATCATCGGCATCGCTTCGGTGGTCTCGGTGGTGGCACTGGGCAACGGTTCGCAGCAGCAGATCCTGCAGAACATCAGTGCGCTGGGTACCAACACCATCGACGTCTACCCCGGTCGCGGCTTCGGCGACATGCGTTCGGCGCGGGTGCAGACCCTCAAGGCCAGCGATGCCGATGCCCTGTCACGGCAGAGCTACGTCGACAGCGCCACCCCCAGCGTGTCCAGTTCGGTCACCGCGCGCTACCGCAACCAGTCGGCCACCGCGCAGATCAGCGGCGTCGGCGAGCAGTACTTCCGGGTGAAGGGCGTGAGCCTGCTCAGCGGCAGCTTCTTCGACACCGACGCGGTGAAGGGGCTGGGCCAGGTGGCGGTGATCGATGAGAACACCCGGACCCAGTTCTTCCCCGACAGCGATCCGATCGGCCAGGTGATCCTGCTTGGCAACGTGCCGGTGCGGGTAGTCGGCGTGGCCAAGAAGCAGAGCTTCGGTTTCGGCGGCAGCACCAGCCTGAGCGTGTTCGTGCCCTACACCACGGTGATGTCGCGCATGCTCGGGCAGAGCCACGTTTCCAGCATCACCGTGCGGGTGAACGATGAAACGCCGATGGATGCGGCGCAGGAAGCGATCACCCGGCTGCTGACCATGCGCCACGGCACCGAGGACTTTTTCCTCAGCAACAGCGCCGAGATCCGCGACACCATCGAACAGACCACGCGCACGATGACACTGCTGATCGGCGCCATTGCCGCCATCGCCCTGCTGGTCGGTGGCATCGGCGTGATGAACATCATGCTGGTCTCGGTGACCGAGCGCACCCGCGAGATCGGCGTGCGCATGGCGGTGGGGGCGCGGCAGAGCGACATCCGCCAGCAGTTCCTGATCGAAGCGGTGCTGGTATGCCTGCTCGGCGGGTTGCTTGGCATCGGCCTGGCACTGCTGATGGGCGTGTTGATCGGCCGGTTCGCCAGTGATTTCCAGGTGCTGTTCTCCACCGCTTCCATCATTGCCGCCTTCGCCTGTTCGACCCTGATCGGCGTGGCCTTCGGCTTCCTGCCGGCACGCAGTGCCGCCCAGCTCGACCCGGTGGAGGCCCTGGCCCGCGAATGAAGACGATGACCCGACTGCCCTTCCCCGCTCCCTCGCGCCTGCTGCTGTCCGGCGCCGTGCTGCTTGCACTCTCCGCCTGCGCTTCCGTGGGCCGCTATCCGGTCGAAGACCCCAGCGTTGCCGCCACCTATGGTCGTGGCGATGCGACCCTCAACGCACCGGCCGACGACCCACGCAGTGGCCTGGACACCCCGGCCCGTGACGTCCGCCAGGACACCTGGTGGACCGGCTTCGGCGACGAGCGCCTCGACCGCCTCGTCGCGCAGGCGCTTGCCGCCAACAGCGACCTCGGTGCGGCCGGGCTGGCGGTGCAACGTGCACGCCTGCAGGCCGGGCTGGCCAGCAACGCGCTGTGGCCGCAGCCTTCGTCGTCCGGCGTGAGCGGCAGCGGCAGCCGCGCCACCGACCAGGCCGACGACTGGCGCCGCAGCTATTCCACCGGCGTGTCGCTGGGGTGGGAGATCGATCTGTGGGGGCGCCTGCGCACCCAGCGCGACATCGCCCGCTGGGAGGCCAACGCCAGCGAAGAAGACCGGCAGAACACCGCCCTGCTGGTGATCGGCGATGTCATCAACCAGTACTGGGCACTGGCCTACCTCAACCAGTCCATCGCCACCGGCCAGGCCAACCTTGAACGGCTGCAACGCACGCACGAACTGGTGCAGGCACGCTTCGATGCCGGTGCGGTTTCGCGCCTGGAAGTACGCCAGGCACTGCAGAACCTGCAGTCGCAGCGTTCGGCGCAGAGCGCGCTGGAACAACAGCGGGTGGAGGTGCGCAACGCGCTGACCGTGCTGCTGGATGGCACGCCGTGGCCGCAGCAGGACGAACCGCAGAACCTGCTGGAGGCGCAGAGCCCGACCATTGCCGAAGGCCTGCCCGCCGACCTGCTCGGCCGCCGGCCCGACCTGCGCGCGGCCGAACTGCGGCTGCGCAACAGCCTGAAGACGATCCGGGTGACCGCCACCCAGTACTACCCGGCCCTGAGTCTTACCGGCAGCTTGGGTTCCAGCGCCACCTCGCTGGGCGATGTGCTGCGCAATCCGGTGGCGACGCTGGGAGCCGGGCTGTCGCTGCCCTTCCTCAACCTGCAGCACGCGCAGCTGGATACGGACGTGGCCGGCACCAACTACCAGATCGCCGCCACCAACTTCCGCAAGACGCTGTACACCGCGCTGTCGGAGGTGGACAACGCCTTGTCCGCACGCGAGCAGCTGCTGCGCCAGGTAACCGCGTCGCAGGCGTCCTACGATGAAGCGGTGGAAGTGGAACGTGCGCAGGAAGTGCGCTATCGCGTGGGCGCCACCGATCTGCGCACCTGGCTGGAAGCGCAGCAGACCCGGCGCGACGCGGAACTGTCACTGGCACGGGTGCGGCAGAGCCAGTTGAACAACGACGTGACGCTGTTCAAGGCGCTGGGAGGCAGCGCGGGGTAAGGCGCTGCGTCATGCATGTAGTCGGTAGCGCCGGGCCATGCCCGGCGATTCCCTGCGGCAGCACGACGTGTACCGCGCTGCACGATCGCCGGGCATGGCCCGGCGCTACCGGGAGCGCGTGACACGCCCCCGATCGCTGCCGATCAACCGCGCTGGCGCACGGCCTCGAACAGGCTGACACCGGCAGCAACCGAGACGTTCAGGCTCTCGATCTCGCCCGGCATCGGAATCTTGACCAGGCCATCGCAGTTTTCGCGGGTCAGGCGGCGCAGGCCGTCGGCTTCGCCGCCCAGCACCAGGGCGATGTTGCCCTTCAGGTCCAGCTGGTACAGCGACGCAGTCGCCTCACCGGCCAGGCCGTAGATCCACACGCCCTGCTTCTGCAGGTCCTTCAGGCAGCGCGACAGGTTGGTCACCGCCACCACCGGAATAAGGTCGGCAGCGCCGGCCGAGGTCTTGCGCACGGTGGCGTTGACCGTGGCCGACTTGTCCTTGGGAATGATCACGGCGGTAGCGCCGGCAGCGGCGGCCGAGCGCAGGCAGGCGCCGAGATTGTGCGGGTCCTGCACCTCGTCCAGCACCAGCAGCAGGGCCTTGCCTTCCGCAGCCGTGACCAGCCCTTCCAGCTCGTTCTCGTTGTAGGTGCGGGCGGCGGCATAGCGTGCGGCCACGCCCTGGTGGCGCACCGAACCGCCCACGCCGTCCAGCGCCTGGCTGTTGACCTTGCGCACGTCGATGCCCTTGCGGCGGGCGTTTTCCTCGATTTCGACCAGGCGCGGGTTCTTCGCACCGGCCTCGACCAGCACTTCGCGGACGTTCTCGGCGTCGTTCTCGATGGAGGAGGCGACGGCGTTGACGCCGACGATCCACTGGCTGTTCTTGCTCATGCGGGCAGGACCGGAAAGGGGGTGGCTATGGTAGAGCATCAGGGGCGGCCGCGCTTCGCGCTCGCCGGACATGGCCCGGCGCCACCCACCGTTCACCCTTCGGCCGAACGGCTGCGCGGCGGCCAGTGCGGGGTGTCGTGGTCGGGATGCTGGTGGGACACGACCGTGGCCAGGAATTCCAGCGCGGCCATGTCCTGTTCCGTACGGCGTGCCGGCAGCCGGCCCAGCCCATCGACGAAGGGCAGCTTGCGCTCGACGCCGTACTGAAGGGTCGGCGGCAGTCGTTCAGGCTGGTCGAACGCACCGGCGGCCACCGCCACGCCATCGGGGGCCTCATAGGTCAATGGCGTGCCGCAGTCGGCGCAGAAGCCGCGCCGCACTACGTTGGACGACTGGAAATAGCGCGGTTGGCCACGGGTCCAGCTGAACTGCACACCGCGCACCGACACCAGTGGCGCGTAGTAGGCGCCGAAGGCCTTCTGGCACATCCGGCAGTGGCAGATCGAGCTGTCGGTCAGCTCGCCCCGCGCCTGGAAACGGATCGCGCCGCACTGGCAGCCGCCGCTGTATTCGGGTTGGCCCTGCATTGCTGCTTTCCTCCGGAACCTCGTGCCAACCAACGGTTGGCACCTACCGGGTGAGGTGGGTGCCGACCGTTGGTCGGCACGGCTTTCAATACTTCTTCTTCGCGCGCTTGGCCGGCTTGCCGCGCTCGGGCAGCGGGGCCGGGCCTGCTTCCTCTTCCTCGCCCTTGTGCTCGACCAGGCGGAAGTCGATCTTGCGTTCTTCCATGCTGGCCTTCAGCACCAGGATGCGCACCTGGTCACCCAGTCGGTAACTGCTGCCGCGGCGCTCACCGGTCAGCGTCTTGCGGGTCGCGTCGAACTTGTAATAGTCCTGCGGCAACTGGGTCACGTGCACCAGGCCCTGCACCTTCGAGTCGGCCAACTCCACGAACAGGCCGAAGCTGGTCACGCCGCTGATCACGCCGTCGAACTGGCCACCGACGTGTTTTTCCATCCACGCCGCGCGGTAACGCTCATCCACTTCACGCTCGGCCTCATCGGCGCGACGCTCACGCTCGGAACACTGCAGTGCCAGTGCTGCCATCTCGCGGGCGGTGTAGGTGAACTTGTCCAGCGGCTTGCCCGACAGCGCATGCTTGATCGCCCGGTGCACCAGCAGATCCGGGTAGCGACGGATCGGCGAGGTGAAGTGCGCATACGCTTCCAGCGCCAGGCCGAAGTGGCCGTTGTTGTCGGGGCTGTACACGGCCAGGCTCTGGCTGCGCAGCAGCACCGATTCCAGCAGCGTGGCATCGGGACGGTCGCGGATCTTCTTCAGCAGCTTGGTGTAATCACCCGGGCGCACCTTCGACCACGGCGGCAGGCTCAGCTTGAACTCCTTGAGGAATTCCAGCAGATCGGCGTACTTGGTCTCCGGCGGCTTCTCATGCACGCGGTAAGGCGCCGGCACATGGCGCGACAACAGGTACTTGGCCGCCTCCACGTTGGCCGCAATCATGCATTCCTCGATCAGCTTGTGCGCATCGTTGCGCACCAGCATGCCGGCCTGGGTGACTTCACCGCGGTTGTCGAGCACGAAGCGGACTTCGCTGCTTTCAAACTCGATCGCGCCACGCTTGCTGCGCGCCTTCGACAGCACCTTGTACAGCTGGTGCAGGCGCTGCACCTGCGGCAACAGGTCACCGATGAAGGCCTTGGCACCGGCATCGTCCTCGCCCACCGCCTGCCACACCTGGGTGTAGGTCAGGCGCGCATGCGAATTCATCACCGCTTCGTAGAAGCGCGAGCCGGTCACCTGGCCCTCGCGGTCGATCTGCATGTCGCAGACGAAGCACATGCGGTCTACCTTCGGCATCAGCGAGCAGATGCCGTTGGACAGCGTTTCCGGCAGCATCGGCACCACGAAGCCCGGGAAGTACACCGAGGTGGCGCGCTTCTGTGCTTCATCGTCCAGCGGCGTGCCGGGACGGACATAGTTGGAGACATCGGCAATGGCGACCACCAAACGGAAGCCATCGGCGTTCGGCTCGCAGTACACCGCGTCGTCGAAGTCCTTGGCGTCCTCGCCATCGATGGTGACCAGCGGCGTGCTGCGCAGGTCGACGCGGCCGCCGATCATCGCCGGCTCGACCACCAGCGGTACCGCGGCGGCTTCGTCCAGCACCTCCTGCGGGAACTCGAACGGCAGCTCGTGGCCGTGGATCGCGGTTTCCACCACCAGCGAGGCAGTCAGCTTGTCGCCGAGCACGGCGATGATGCGGCCGATCGGCGGACGGCGGCTGTCCGGTGCCTGGGTCAGTTCGCAGACGACCAGCTGGCCATCGCCCGCGCCGCCGGTCTGATCCGGCGGTACCTGCACGTTGCGCTGGATGCGCTTGTCATCGGGCACCACGTAATTGATGCCCATCTCGACGCTGAAGCGGCCGATCAGGCGCGTCATGCCGCGCTCGAGCACGCGGGCGATGCTGCCTTCGCGACGGCCGCGGTGGTCAATGCCGGTGACACGTGCCAGCACCTTGTCGCCGTGCATCACCTTGCGCATTTCATACGGCGGCAGGAACAGATCGTCACCGCCCTCGACCGGGCGCAGGAAGCCGAACCCTTCCGGATTGGCAATCACCACGCCGGTGACCAGGTTCAACGTCTGGATGGGCGCGAAGCCGCCGCGGCGGTTCTGCACCAGCTGGCCGTCGCGGACCATGGCGCCGAGCCGGCGCGACAGTGCTTCGGCACGGTCCGGTGCGGTCAGGCCCAGGCGCGCGCCGAGTTCCTCAGCCGTCTGCGGCCCTTCGCAGCGTTCCAGCAGGGCCAGGATGGCCTCGCGGCTGGCAATGGGTTGTTCGTACTTTTCCGCTTCGCGGGACGCATAGGGATCGTCGATCACCTTGCCCGTCGGCGGCAGCTTGCGGCCCGGCGCCGGACCCGGCGGCTCGGCGTTGCGGCGGCCACGTCCTGGAGGCGGTGCACCGCCTTCGGCCAGTGCGGGGAGCCAGCCCGGCAACGGCTTGCCCGGCTTGTTGTTGCGGGCAGTGCCCTGCTTGGTGCCCTTGTTGGGGGCTTCACTGCGGGACTTGCTCCCGCCCTTGCTTGGTTTTTTGGTAGTCATCGCCCTCCATGGTAGCCGCTGTGGGCGTGCAGAACGGGTCAGCGCCCGTCTTTGAACAATCGGGTGAAAAACGTTCACAAAATCGTTGACAGCCTGCGTGTTCATCTTCACAATTGCGCCTCTGGAACGCCCAGATGGCGGAATTGGTAGACGCACTAGTTTCAGGTACTAGCGGGTAAAACCGTGGAGGTTCGAGTCCTCTTCTGGGCACCAACGAAAAAACTCCTCGCTCCGGCGGGGATTTTTTTTGCCTGAAATCCGGCTGCCGCACCCATCCACGCATGGCGTGGATCTACTGAGCACGTTGGACGCAGGAATTTCAGAAGAGTGTTGACACCTCCATCACGGCACCCCATAATTCTCCTCCTCGACGCCCAGGTGGCGGAATTGGTAGACGCACTAGCTTCAGGTGCTAGCGGGGGCAACTTCGTGGAGGTTCGAGTCCTCTCCTGGGCACCATGTCGAGAATGAAAAACACCCGCGAAAGCGGGTTTTTTCTTGTCTGGCGTCCGGCCGGCATCACCACCACGAACGCAGCATCAGCTCCAGGCCCAGCAACAGCAGGAAGCCGAGGAAGCAGGCGCGGAACACCCGCGCGCTGATGCGCTGGCGGATCACCTGCCCCAGCCACATGCCCAGCAGCGCCGGCAGCACCGCCAGCGCACTCAACCCCAGCTGCTGCACGCCAAACGCACCGTTGAGCACCAGTCCGGTGGTCAGCGAGATCGTCGATACGGTGAATGCCAGGCCCAGCGCCTGCACCAGCTCCTCGCGCTGCAACCCCAGCGACTGCAGGTACGGCACCGCCGGCATGACGAACACGCCGGTGGCGCCAGTGACCACGCCGGACACCGCCCCGACCAGCGGCCCCAGCCAGCGCTCGCGCCGCTGCGGTACGCGGAACACCGGCGCCACCAGTGCGTACAGCGCATACACCACCAGCGCCACGCCCAACGCGGCGCGCGAGGCATCACGATCCACCCGTACCAGCAGCGCGGCCGAGCCCAGCGTCACCACCACCACGGCCAGCATCATCGGCCACAGCCGCCGCAGGGTGCGGCCCAGTGATGGCCCGGACAGCAACTGCCAGGCATTGGTGACGAAGGTGGGAATGAACAGCATCGAGGCCGCCGCCACCGGCGACAACGCGCCGCCCAGCAGTCCCATCGCCACCGTCGGCAGGCCCATGCCGGTCACGCCCTTGACCATCCCGGCCAGCACGAACACCACCACCAGCAATCCATAGAAGTATGTCGTCTCGTTCATGCCGCCATTGGAGCCGGCGCCGCAGGCGCGCACAATGCGGTCTTCCCGCCTGCGCCTTCGGACCAGCCGAAGGCAGGGCCGAGCGGAGCAAACGACATGCGTCTGGACATTGCCGATCTGCGCCTGTTCCTGGCGGTGGCCGAAGCCGGCAGCATCACCGCCGGCGCGGTGGAGGCGAATCTGGCACTGGGATCGGCCAGCGAACGCCTGCGCGCCATCGAAACCGACGCTGGCACGGCGCTGCTGACCCGTCACCCGCGCGGCATCAGCCTCACCGAAGCGGGTGCCGCACTGGCCCATCACGCGCGATTGATCCTGCAGCAGCAGGCGCAGCTGCGCGGCGAACTGCAGGCGTTCGCCCACGGTGCGCGCGGCACGCTGCACCTGTACGCCAACACCGCGGCATTGACCAACTACCTGCCCGCGCGGCTGGCCCCATGGCTGGCAGAGCGCCCTCGCCTGCGCGTGGAACTGCACGAACGCACCAGCAATGAAGTCGTGCGCGCGATCCGTGCCGGCCAGGCAGAGGCCGGCATCATCAGTGATGCCGTTCCCGCCGATGGACTGCGTCGTCATGTCGTAGCCGAAGATCCGCTGATGATGCTGCTGCCGGCCGGCCACCGCTTCGCCGCGCGGCGCTCGCTCGACTTCAGCGATGTGCTGGGCGAGACCTTCGTTGCCCTGGCCGACGGCAATGCGCTGCAGACCTATATCGAAGAACTGGCGGCAGAGGCCGGACGCACGCTCGACGTGCGCATCCGCATGAAGACCTTTGAAGGCCTGTGCACGATGGTGGGCCATGGCATCGGCGTGGGCATCGCGCCGCGCACGATCGCGCGGCAACATCGGCGGGCCACCGGCATCGTCGCCGTTGCACTCGGCAACGCATGGGCACAACGCCGGCTGTGCGCCGCGTTCGCCGACTGGACATCGCTCTCGCCACCGATGCGCAGCCTGCTGCTGCATCTGGATGTGCACGCGGAAGCCGGTGCAGAAAAAAATGTGTGAAATGGTGTTGACACATATCCAGCCTTCCTGCAAAATTCTCCTCCTGAGTCGCCCAGGTGGCGGAATTGGTAGACGCACTAGCTTCAGGTGCTAGCGGGGGCAACTTCGTGGAGGTTCGAGTCCTCTCCTGGGCACCATGACTCAGACAATGATCAAACCCGCGCAAGCGGGTTTTTTCATGTCCGGCGTTTGCCGGGATCACGCGATTGTGGCGTCCATCCACGCATGGCGTGGATCTACTGGAATTCGCATGCATGCGTGGATGCACTGCAAACAAAAACCCCGCCTTCCGGCGGGGTTTTGTTTTTCAGCGACAGCGATCGATCAGTGCCCGCCACCGGCGGCGGCACCCGCGCCCGCACCGAAGGGCGGCTTGGCCAGCCACAGGAACGAGATGATCGCCAGGAAGATCCAGCCCAGCAGGAAGAAGATGTCGTTGAAGCCCATCTGCGATGCCTGGTGGTTGATCATGTTGTTCAGCACCGCCGCGCCATGTTGCAGGTCGCCCTGCCCCATCGCCGCCACCTGGTCCTGCATGCCCGGCTGATAGGCCGAAATGTGCTCGGTCAGGTCCGCGTGATGCACCTGCGTGCGACGTGCCCACAGCCAGGTGGTCAGCGACGCCGCGAAGCTGCCGCCCAGCGTACGCAGGAAGGTGGCCAGGCCCGAGCCGGCCGCGATCTCACGACCATCCAGGTCCGACAGCAGGATCTGCAGCACCGGCATGAAGAACAGTGCCACGCCGATGCCCATGATCAGCTGCACGCCTGCCACATGGTGGAAGTCCACCTGCAGGTTGAAACCCGAGCGCAGGAAGCTGGTCATCGACAGCACCACGAACGCGATGGTGGCCAGCATGCGCATGTCGAAACGCGATGCGTACTTGCCCACGAACGGGGTCATGATCACCGGCAGGACACCGATCGGGGCTGTTGCCAGACCGGCCCAGATCGCGGTGTAGCCCATGTCGCGCTGCAGCCACTGCGGAATCAGCAGGGCCACGCTGAAGAACGCTGCATAGGCCACCACCATCGCCAGCGTACCGGCGCGGAAGTTGCGGTGCCGGAACAGCTTCAGGTCGACGATCGGGTCCTTGTCGGTCAGTTCCCAGATCAGGAACACGGTCAGCGCCACCACGGCCACGCAGGCCAGTACCACGATCTTCATCGACGAGAACCAGTCTTCGTCGTTGCCCAGGTCGAGTACCAGCTGCAATGCGCCCACGCCGATCACCAGGGTGACCAGGCCGACGTAGTCCATCTTCGGCTTCTCGACGTGCTCGGGGCGACCCTTCAACTGGTTGCCCACCACCAGCGCAGCGAAGATGCCCAGCGGCACGTTGATCAGGAAGATCCATTCCCAGCTGTAGTTGTCGGTGATCCAGCCACCGAGGATCGGCCCGCAGATCGGCGCCACCACGGTGATCATCGCCAGCAGCGCCAGCGCCTGCCCGCGTTTCTCCCGTGGATAGATCGAGACCAGCAGCGACTGGGTGATCGGGTACATCGGGCCGGCGACGAAGCCCTGCAGTGCACGCGACAGCACCAGCATGCCCATGCTCTGGGCCAGGCCGCACAGCAGCGAGGTGATCACAAAGGCCAGCGTGGCCCACACGAACAGCTTGCGCTCGCCGAAGCGACGGCTGAGCCAGCCGGTCAGCGGCAGCGCGATCGCGGTGCTGACCGCGAACGAGGTGATGACCCACGTCGCCTGCTGCGAACTGGCGCCAAGATTACCGGCGATGGTCGGCAGCGAGACGTTGGCGATGGTGGTGTCGAGCACCTGCATGAACGAGGCCATCGCCAGGCCCACGGTGCACAGGGCCACGCTGGGTGGCAGGAAGCCAGCGGCCGCACCCGGCGCCGCCGGTGCGCCCGGAGAGCCGGGCGCAGCTGGAGCTTGTGCGGACATGGCCGACCTCAGCTCGCCTTGGACTGCTGCGGCAGGTTGCCCTGGATGATCGTGTGGATCACCTCATCGGCATCGTGCAGCTGCTTGGCATACACGTCGGTGTCAAACACCGTGCCCTTGGCGGCTGCGCTCGGCAGCACTTCGCCCTTCTGGTCGCGCAGGCTCACCTCGGCCTTCATCGACAGGCCGATGCGCAGCGGGTGTTCGGCCAGCTGCTTGGCATCGAT
This sequence comes from Stenotrophomonas sp. 3(2025), assembly GCF_052665395.1. Lineage (NCBI taxonomy): Bacteria > Pseudomonadati > Pseudomonadota > Gammaproteobacteria > Lysobacterales > Lysobacteraceae > Stenotrophomonas > Stenotrophomonas sp. 3(2025). Next base: position 71,772 of record NZ_JBQOIF010000005.1, read on the forward strand.
GGCGATGCGCACCGGCACGCGCTGCACGATCTTGATCCAGTTGCCGCTGGCGTTCTGCGCCGGCAGCAGCGAGAACGCCGAGCCGGTGCCCAGGCCCAGGCTGTCGATGCGGCCCTTGTACTTGACGTCGCCGGCATACAGGTCCGACTTCAGCTCCACTTCCTGGCCCAGGCGCATGTGCCGCAGCTGGGTTTCCTTGAAGTTGGCTTCGACCCACATCTGGTCGGTCGGCACCACCGCCATCAGCGCATTGCCCGGCTGCACGCGCTGGCCAACCTGCACCGAACGACGGGCAACATAGCCGGTGACCGGCGCGACGATGCCCGAACGTGCATTGTTGAGGAAGGCCTGGCGCAGCTGCGCGGCGGCAGCCTGCACATCCGGCTGGGTCGCGATCACGGTGTCATCAACCAGTGCGCGGTTGCGCTCGACGGTCTCGCGCGAACCGGCCACGGCCGCTTCGGCAGCTGCCAGCTCATCGCGGGCGTGGGCCAGTTCTTCGTTGGAGATGGCGCCGGTGGCGGCCAGGCCCTTGCGGCGTGCGAAGTCGTCGCGCACGCGCTTCAGGGTCACCTGGCGTGCGTTCAAGTCCGCCTGCGCACCTTCGACGCTGCGGTACAGGCCGCGGGTCTGGCGCACGGTCTTGGCCAGGTTGGCTTCGGCTTGCTGCAGGGCCACCGAGGTATCGGCCGGGTCCAGCTGCACCAGCAGCTGGCCGCGCTCCACGCGCATGCCGTCGTCGGCGTTGATGGCGACCACGGTACCGGCCACCAGCGGGGTGATCTGCACCTGGTTGCCCTGCACGTAGGCGTCGTCGGTCTCTTCGAACCAACGGCCGAACATGAAGTACCACAGCGCCAGTGCCGCCAGCAGCAGCACGACGATCACGAACAGGCCGCGCAACAGCTTGCCGCGGCGGTTGGGGGCGGCAGGGGCCGCAGTGTCTTGGGTCTGGCTCATGGCAGGGGTCTTCAGGAATGCGGGGAATCGGAATGGGAAGCAAGCGGTGCGGCATCAGCGTCACTGGGCTGGAAACCACCGCCGAGCGCCTTGCTCAGGCGCACCGAGGTCTGCAGCTGCTGCGACTGCAGGCCGGCCAGCTGCTGCTGCGACTGCAGCAGGGTGGACTGCGCGGTCAGCACGTCCAGGTAGCTGCCGATGCCGGCGCGATAGCGCTGCTGGGCCAGGTCGAACGCCGCGCGTGCGGTATCCACCGCCTGCTGCTGCGACTGCGCCTGCTGCGCCAGTGAGCGCACCGCGTTGACCTGGTCGGCCACGTCGCGCAGTGCATCGAGCACCGCCTGGTTGTAGTTCGCCACGGCCAGGTCGTACTGCGCATCGGTGTTGGCCAGGTTGGCCCGCAGCTTGCCGCCTTCGAAGATCGGCAGGCTCAGCGCCGGGCCGATGTAGGCGAAGCTGGAACTGCTCTGCAGCAGGTCGCCGACATTCGGTGCGACCACGCCGGCCAGCGCGGTCAGGTTGAGGCTCGGGTAGAACCGGGTCTTGGCGACCTTGATCTGCTTGTCGGCCGCTTCCACCCGCCAGCGCGCGGCGACGATGTCGGGGCGACGGCCGAGCAGTTCACTGGGCACTACGCCCGGCAGCTGCAGGGCCAGCGGGTTCATCGCCCGCGGGCGTTCGATCGACAGGCCGCGGTCCGGGCCCTTGCCGACCAGCGCGGCCAGCGCCGTGCGCCCGGCATCGATGCGCTGCTGCGCCGCCAGCAACTGCTGCTGTGCGGCCGGCACGCGGGCTTCGGCCTGGCGCACCTGCAGATCGCTGTCGATGCCGGCACTACGACGCTGCCGGGTCAGCTGCAGCGACTTCTGCGAGCGCGCCAGTTCTTCTTCGGCCACGTCGTTGAGCTGCCAGGCGTAGGCCAGGTCGGTATAGGCCTGGGCGATGCCGGTGGACAGGTTCAGGCGCGCGGCCTGGGCCTCGACGGTGGCGGCGTGGGCGCCATCCACGGCAGCCTCCCAGGCGGCGCGCTTGCCGCCCCACAGGTCGATGCCGTAGCTGAAGTCGAACGCGATCTGGCTGCTGCCGGCGTAGTGGCCGCCGATTTCATCGCCAGCCATCGATTCGGGCAGGCGCAGGCCGGTGTAGCCACCGGACACGGAGAGGCTGGGCAGGCGATCGGCGCGCGCGGTGCCGACCTGCGACTGTGCCTGGCGCAGGCGCGCGTCGGCGGCGTCCAGGCTCGGATGGCCGGCCAGGCCTTCGGCGATCAGCGCATCCAGCTGCGCATCGCCCAGTGCCTTCCACCAGTCCTGGGCAGGAAAACCGGCGGCGCTCAGGTCGCTGTCGGCCAGGGTACGTTCGCTGTGCAGGCTGTCCACGTCGAGCACGTGGCCCTGCGGGTCAAGGCCACGGCTGCTTGCGCAGGCGGCCAAGGCCAGGGCCAGCGCTGAAACCAGCAGCGCGCGCGCGGAGCGGCGGAGAGTGGGATGCGGGATCGGGTTCATGGGGTTGTCAGGGAATCGCGGATTCGGGTCAGGAGGGACAGCAGCTGCGTGCGTTCGTCGGCGGACAGATCGCGCAGGGCGTAATCCATCACCGCGTCGCCGCGCAGCTTCAACCGCGCCCACAGCGCGCGGCCTTCATCGGTCAATACGATCTGCAGCGCACGCCGGTCCTGCGCATGCGGCTCACGGCGCACGCAACCGAGCGCTTCCAGCTTGTCCAGCAGGCGGGTGACCGCGCTGGGCACCTGGTCGATGGCCTGGGCCAGCTCGTTGGCCGTGCACGGCGCCATGTTCGAGAGCACCTTCAGCCCGATGTAGTGGGTGAAGCCGATGCCGAGGTCTTCTTCGGCCATGGACGCGTCGAGCTGGCGGACCAGGCCGTCGCGCACCTGGCGCAGCAGCAGGCCGAAGCTGGGGGGAGTGGTTGCAGGACAGATCATGGGGGAGCATTCTCTTCCAAAAAAAATATTTCTCAATGGAAATATTCGATCTGGCATCGAATGCTGTGTTGCAGCAGTGGGCTGGATCAGGTGAAGGCGCCACCTTAATGGCGCTCCCAACTGGCCCGGTAGTACAATCCAGCCAATGAATGTCACATTCAAGCCACCCCCAGCCCACATGACGGCGGGCGAACCCGGACCGGCCACCCTGCTGCGTGAAGAAGCGCTGGACTGGTTCGAGCGCAATGACGGCCCGCCGGTCATCGCCTTCCGCTTCGACAGCCCGCAGGGGCTGGCCCGCGAAGTGGACTGGCATCACCACGTTCGCGCGCAGCTGATCTGCGTCGAACGCGGCCTGCTGACCACCCGCACCTCGCATGGCACCTGGTCGCTGGCGCCCGGTTCGGCGGGCTGGATGCCGCCGGCCGAGCCGCATACGGTCCACATCGATGGCCCCCTGCGCGGCTGGGGCATGGTGCTGGCCGCACCGCTGTGCGCCGAACTGCCCGCCGACCCGTGCGTACTGGGCATCTCGCGGTTGGCGCAGGCAGTGGCCGAACGCATCTGCGACTGGCCGCAGGACTACGAAAGCACCAGCGAGCGGCAGCACATCATCAACGTGCTGCTGGACGAGATACGCGCCGCGCCGCGCCAGCGCATGCACCTGCCGATGCCGCGCGACCGGCGCCTGCTGAAGATCGCCTCGCAGCTGCTGGCCGACCCGGCCGATGAGCGCGGCCTGGCGCAGTGGGCGCATTGGGCCGGCCTGTCGCCGCGCAGCCTGACCCGCCATTTCCGCGACGAGACCACCCTCAGCTTCGCGCAATGGCGCCAGCAGGCGCGGTTGGCCGAGGCGCTGCGGCAGCTCAGCGAGGGCCGCAGCGTGGCCGACATCGCCCACGCACTGGGCTTCAGCAGCGCCAGCGCCTTCGTCACCGTGTTCCGGCGACACTTCGGGCTACCGCCCGGACGCTACCTGGCACGGGCCGGCCACGGCCTGGAACCGGGCCTTGACCCTGCACGCGGCTTGGCATCCCCCGCCGCATCCGGATAATCACTGGATTGAGAGCGGCGACCGCCGTCACCGCCTCCCGACATAGGTAACAACGCCGCATGACCGATCTTGCCCGCCCCGTGTTCCACGGTTTCGAACAACTGCCGCTGCGCGAGTACGCCGAACGCGCCTACCTCGACTACTCGATGTACGTGGTCCTGGATCGAGCCCTGCCGTTCATTGGCGACGGCCTGAAGCCCGTGCAGCGCCGCATCATCTATTCGATGAGCGAGCTGGGCCTGAATGCCGCGTCCAAGCCGAAGAAGTCCGCGCGCACCGTCGGTGACGTCATCGGTAAGTACCACCCGCATGGCGACAGCGCGTGCTACGAAGCACTGGTGCTGATGGCACAGCCGTTCTCGTACCGTTATCCGCTGATCGAAGGCCAGGGCAACTTCGGTTCCAGCGACGATCCGAAGTCGTTCGCGGCGATGCGTTACACCGAATCCAAGCTGACCCCGATCGCCGAAGTACTGCTGGGCGAACTGGGCCAGGGCACCACGGACTGGGCACCGAACTTCGACGGCACCCTGCAGGAACCGACCTGGATGCCGGCACGCCTGCCGCATCTGCTGCTGAACGGCACCACCGGCATCGCCGTGGGCATGGCCACCGATGTGCCGCCGCACAACCTCAACGAGATCGTCAGCGCGCTGCTGCACCTGCTGGACGATCCGGATGCCAGCGTGCGCGACCTGTGCGAGCACGTGAAGGGTCCGGATTATCCGTCCAACGCCGAGATCATCACCCCGGCCAACGACCTGCGGAACATGTACGAGACCGGCAACGGCAGCGTGCGTGCGCGTGCCACCTACATCAAGGAAGCGCACAACGTGGTGGTCACCGCGTTGCCGTTCCAGGTGTCGCCGTCGAAGGTGATCGAGCAGATCGCCGCGCAGATGCGCGCCAAGAAGCTGCCGTGGCTGGAAGACATCCGCGATGAGTCCGACCACGCCAACCCGGTGCGCGTGGTACTGGTGCCGCGCTCGAACCGCGTCGACGCCGAGCAGTTGATGGGGCACCTGTTCGCCACCACCGACATGGAGCGCAGCTACCGCGTCAACCTCAACGTGATCGGGCTGGACGGCCGTCCGCAGGTGAAGAACCTGAAGACGCTGCTCAGCGAATGGCTGGCATTCCGCAGCAGCACCGTCACCCGCCGCCTGCAGCACCGCCTGCAGAAGGTCGAGCGTCGCCTGCACCTGTTGGAAGGCCTGCTGGTGGCGTTCCTCAACCTGGACGAGGTGATCCACATCATCCGTACCGAGGACGAACCGAAGGCGGCGCTGATCGCACGCTTCGGCCTGTCCGAAGACCAGGCCGAGTACATCCTGGAAACCAAGCTGAAGCAGCTGGCCCGCCTGGAAGAAATGAAGATCCGCGGCGAGCAGGACGAACTGGCCAAGGAGCGCGACAAGATCCTCAGCATCCTCGACAGCAAGGCCAAACTGAAGAAGCTGATCCGCGACGAGTTGCAGGCCGATGCCAAGAAGTTCGGTGACGAACGCCGCTCGCCGCTGGTGCAGCGCCAGGCCGCGCAGGCCATCGACGAGACCGAGCTGGTACCGAGCGAGCCGATGACCGTGGTGCTGTCGGAGAAGGGCTGGATCCGTGCCGCCAAGGGCCACGACGTCGATGCGTCCGCCCTGTCCTACCGCGACGGCGACGCCCTGCAGGGCGCAGTGCGTGCGCGCAGCACCCAGCAGGTCGCGTTCCTGGACAGCGAAGGCCGCGCCTACTCCACGCCGGTGCATACCCTGCCCTCGGCACGCGGCAACGGTGAACCGCTGACCGGCCGCTTCTCGCCGGCCTCAGGCACCAGCTTCGTGACCCTGGCCAGCGCCGAACCGGATACCCGCTTCGTGCTGGCCTCGACCCACGGCTATGGCTTCGTCACCCGCTTCGAGAACCTGATCGGTCGCAACAAGGCCGGCAAGGCGATGCTGAACCTGTCGGCGGGTTCGTCGGTACTGACCCCATCGGTGGTGGCCAACGTCGCTACCGACCGCATCGTCGCGGTGACCAGTTCGGGCAACCTGCTGGCGATCGCCGCCAACGACCTGCCGGAACTGGACAAGGGCAAGGGCAACAAGATCATCGAGATCCCCAAGGCCAAGCTCGCCACCGAACGCGTGGTCGCCATCGTGGCAATCAGCCCGGGCCAGACCCTGCAGGTCCGCAGCGGCCAGCGCACCATGGGCCTGAAGTTCAACGAACTCGACGCCTATCTGGGCGCCCGCGCCACCCGTGGCCATCTGCTGCCGCGTGGCTGGCAGAAGGTGGAAGGGTTGTCGGTCGAATGACGGTAGGTGTCAACCTTGGTTGACACGCCTTGCCCGGCAACCGGGAACCCGCCGGGCATGGCCCGGCGCTACCGGGAACGGAGCATCAGACACAAAAAAGCCGGGGCATTCCCCGGCTTCTTTGTTTGTCGGCTGGCGGGCGGTGGAGCAGCTGGCGGGCGAAGGCTGGCTGGCGGTGCTCCGGTGCTGGCGGGCGACGTTGCTTTGCAATCCTGGTAGAGCCGGGCATGACCCGGCGCTACGACAATCGGGGTCAGTGCGCCGGGGCGCCGCTGCCGTCGATCTTGCTCAACTGGTACAGCTCCAGGCCGATGCGCTTGATCAGGCCCAGCTGCTGCTCCAGCCACCAGGCGTGGTCTTCCTCGGTGTCCTTCAACTGCGCCAGCAGCATGTCGCGGCTCACGTAGTCGCCCTTCTCCTCGCACAGCTTCATGCCGGCGGCGAGGTTGTTGCGCACCGCGTATTCGGTGTCCAGGTCCTTGCGCAGCATCTCCTCCACGGTCTTGCCGGGCTCGGTGGCATGCGGGCGCATGTCCGGGTCGCCGCCCAGGAACAGGATCCGGCGCAGCAGCGCGTCGGCATGCTGGGTCTCCTCTTCCATCTCGTGGTTCAGGCGTTCGTACAGCGCGAACAGGCCCTGGTCCTCGTAGCGGCGGGAGTGGATGAAGTACTGGTCGCGGGCGGCGAGTTCGCCGCGCAGCAGTTCCTTCAGGCAGGCGATGACGTCCGGGTTGCCTTTCATGGGGGGCGCTCCTGTGAATCGATGGCGCCCATGGTGCCCGATCTGGAACTACGGTGATCTAATCGGAATCAGTCGCAGTTGCGCCTGCGGCTACAATCGGCCGACCTGCTCGGAAAGGACCTGCAATGCGTCGTACGTGGCGGTGGATTCTGGGTGCGCTGGTAGCGATCATGCTGCTGGCGGTGCTGGCCCTGTGGTTGCTGCTGCGCGGCAGCCTGGCCGAGCTGGATGGCGAGCACCCGTTGCCCGGGCTGGCCACCCAGCTCACCGTAGAGCGCGATGCGCTGGGGGTGGTCACCATCACCGCCGGCAACAAGGCCGATGCCCTGCGGGCGCTCGGCCGTGTTCACGCGCAGGAACGTTATTTCGAAATGGACCTGATGCGGCGCAGTGCCGCGGGTGAACTGTCCGCGTTGTTCGGGGCGAAGGCGATCGAAGCCGACAAGCGCATGCGCGTGCACCGCCTGCGCGCGCGCACCGAGGCCCATCTGCAGGACGCACTGGGCAGCGACCCTGCGGCCGTGCGCGCCTACGTGGACGGGGTCAACCAGGGCCTGGGCAGCCTGGCGGTGCGGCCATGGGCCTACCTGCTGCTGCGGCAGGCGCCCCGACCGTGGCAGGCCAGCGACAGCGTGCTGGCAGGCTTGGCCATGTACGCCGACCTGCAGGACCCCAGCAACCAGTCCGAACTCGCCTTGGATCGCATCCGCGCGGTGGTGCCACCGGCACTGTATGCGCTGCTGGCGCATGACGGCAGCGAGTGGGATGCGCCGCTGGCCGGCGCTGCCCGTGGCAACGCCCCCCTGCCCGATGCCAGCCAGCTGGACCTGCGCACGCTGAAGGCGGCGACCGGCGCGGCTGCCGAAGATGCTGACGCGGTCGGCAGCAACAATTTCGCCGTGGCCGGCGCGCTGACCGCCGATGGCCGTGCGATCGTCGCCGACGACATGCACCTGGGCCTGCGCGCCCCCAGCCTGTGGTTCCGTGTGCGCCTGCGCTACCCCGATCCACAGGCCGCGGGTGGCCAGGTCGACGTCAGCGGATTCTCGCTGCCGGGCGTGCCGGCGGTGATTGTCGGCAGCAACGGCCACGTGGCCTGGGGCTTCACCAACAGCTACATCGACACTGCCGACTTCCGCACCGAGCCAGCGGACGCTGCAGTGACCGTGCACGAGGAACGGATCGTCGTGGCCGGCGGTGCCGACGTGCGTTTCCCGGTACGCGAAACCGCGTGGGGACCGATCCTGCACACCCACGCCGATGGCAGCGGCGACGCCTTGCGCTGGGTCGCGCAGTTGCCGGGCGCGGTGCGCATGGACTTCGCCGACATGGCACGGGCCGCCGATCTGGACCAGGCCCTGCAGATTGCCGACCACGCCCGCATTCCCGCGCAGAACCTGGTGATCGGCGACCGCAGCGGGCGCATCGCGTGGCGCCTGATCGGCGCGCGGCCTGACCGTGGCCCGGGCTGCACACCGCTGGGCTTCAATGACAATCACCGCAACCCGGGCTGCGCGCCGTGGCCGATCCGCAGCGACGCCGCGCCGAGCCTGGTCGACCCCGCCTCGCATCGGCTGTGGACGGCCAACAGCCGCGTGGTGGACGAGGCGACCCTGGCCACGGTCGGCAATGGTGGCTACGACCTCGGCGCACGCGGACGGCAGATCCGCGACCTGTTGGCCACGCAGGCGCATTTCGACGAGCACGACCTGCTGGCGATCCAGCTCGACGACCGCGCGGTGTTCCTGCAGCGCTGGTGGGTGCTGCTGCACCAGGTGGTCGAGCACAGCGACGATCCGGCACTGAAGCGGTTGGGCACGGCCAGCAGCCATTGGGAGGGTCGCGCCGCGATCGGTTCGGTCAGCTACCGGGTGGTGCGCGAATTCCGCACACAGGTACTCGACACGTTGACCGATGCGCTGCTGGCACCGGCCCGGGCACCGCTGGGCGAGGATTTCCTGGCACCGCGCCTGGCGCAGCTGGAAGGCGTGGCCTGGCCGATGCTGCAGCAGCGCCCCGCCAACCTGCTGCCGCCCGCCTACACGAGCTGGGATGCGCTGCTGGCCGATGCGGCGCGCCGTACCGAAGCGGAGTTGTCGGCGCAGGGGCCGCTGGCGCACCGCAGCTGGGGCGAGCGCAATACTGCAGCAATCTGTCATCCGGTCGCGCGCGCCCTGCCCGCCTTCGCCAGCCGCTGGTTGTGCATGCCGACCGATCCCCTGCCCGGCGACCGTGACATGCCGCGTGTACAGACGCCGGCGTTCGGCGCCTCGCAGCGCATGGTGGTCTCGCCCGGACACGAGGCCGATGGCATCGTGCACATGCCGGGTGGGCAGAGCGGCCATCCGCTGTCGCCGTACTGGGGCGCCGGACATGAGGACTGGGTGCACGGCCGTCCCACCCCGTTCCTGCCCGGCAAGGCGCAGCACACGTTGACGCTGCTACCGGCCAGGTAATTGCTCGCCGGGCATGGCCCGGCGCTACCAGAGCAACGAGCCCGCGCACAGTGGATCCGAACGATATGGTAGCGCCGGGCCATGCCCGGCGGGATTCACCGGGTCAGGCCTTGCGGCGCTCGATCAGGTTCAACAGCGGCCCGGTCATCGCAGTGGTCACCAGTGCCATGATCACCAGCACCGCAAACAGGCGGTCGCCCAGCAGGCCCAGCTCGTAGCCCAGGTTGAGCACGATCAGCTCCATCAACCCGCGGGTGTTCATCAGCGCACCCAACCGCCACGCTTCGCGCGAGGCCATGCCGGTACTGCGCGCCGCGCTCCAGGTGCCCAACAGCTTGCCCACCGTGGCCACGGCGATCACCACCACGCACAACGCGATGTCACTGGTCTGCAACGCGTCGGCGCGCATGCGCAGGCCGGTCATGGCGAAGAACAGCGGCAGCAGCAGCGTCACCGCGAACGGTTCGACCCTGGCCACCAGCAGGTGCCGCAGCTGCGCGTTGGACGACACCGCCACGCCTGCAGCGAAGGCGCCGAACAGCGCATGGATGCCGAGTATTTCTGTGACCAGCGCACTGGCCAGCGACAGCAGCAGGATGCCCAGCAGCCAGCGCCCTTCGCGACCGGGCGCGATGGCCTGCCGGGCGAACCACGGCTTCACCAGGCCCAGCATCAGCGCGATGAACGCCACCACGCACAGCAGGTTGAGGCTGGCTGGCAGCCAGCCGGTGGCCTGCGCTGCCGCCACGATCAACGCCAGCAGGCACCACGCGGTCGCATCGCCCAGCGCCGCGCAGGCGATGGCGGTCTGCCCCAGCGGGGTATGGGTGATGCCGCGATCAGCGAGGATGCGCAGCAGCACCGGGAAAGCGGTGATGCTCATCGAAATACCGACGAACAGCGCGAACGCGGTAAAGCTCACGCCCTGCGGGCCATGCTGCGGGTACAGCCAGATGGCCAGTGCCACACCGAGTACGAACGGCACCGCGATGCCGGCGTGGCTGACGGTGAAGGCGAAGCGACGACGCCCACGCAGCGCGCCCAGATCCAGTTCGGCGCCGGCCACCAGCAGGAACATCAGTACACCCAGCTGGCTGAGCATGCCCAGCGGCCCGAGCGAAGCGGCCGGGAACAGCGCACCGTGCACCTGCGGCAGCAGGCTGCCCAGCAACAGCGGCCCCATCATCAGGCCGGCGGCCATTTCGCCGATCACGGCCGGCTGGCCGAAACGCTTCAACAGCGCACCGGCGCCCTTGGCGACCAGCAACAGCACCAGCAGCTGCAGCAGGAACAGGCCGAGCGGCGAGGCCAGGTGACGTGCCCAGTCACTGCCGACCACGGCTTCGGCCTTGCTGGCCACCGTCGGCAGCCCGGGGCCCGCATAGCGCGCCAGCAGCAGGCCGGCCAGCAGCGGCACGCCGGCCCACACCAGGTAGCGCCAAGCCCATTTCGTCGGCCTCACGGGACCTCCGGTCTGTACGTCCATGAACATTCCCCAATGTGCAGGGCGCCGATGATACGTCCCTCGCCGCCCATGCGCTGCAGGGCTCGCCGGGCAGGGCCCGGCGCTACCCGTGTGGCTGCCGCTCGGCGTGGCCGATCAGGCCAACGCCTGTTCGTGCACGCCGGCGATGGCGCGGCCCGACGGGTCGGCGGCGGCGGCGAAGCTGGCATCCCAGGCGATCGCTGCCGGCGAGGAACAGGCGATCGACTTGCCGCCCGGCACGGTTTCAGCCGCCGCATGGCTGGGGAAGAACTGCTCGAACAGGTGACGGTAGTAGTACGCCTCCTTGGTCTGCGGCGGGTTGTGCGGGAAGCGCTTGTCGGCCGCAGCCAACACGCGGTCGCTGACCTGTGCTTCGGCGTGCGCCTTCAGGCCATCGATCCAGCCGTAGCCGACGCCATCGCTGAACTGCTCCTTCTGCCGCCACAGGATGCTGTCCGGCAGGTAGCCCTGGAAGGCTTCGCGCAGTACCGCCTTCTCGATGCGGCGACCACCAGAACCGGCGCCGACCATCTTGTGTGCGGCATCGAATCGCATCGCCACGTCGAGGAACTCGCGGTCCAGGAACGGCACGCGCGGCTCCACGCCCCAGGCCATCATCGACTTGTTGGCGCGCAGGCAATCGTAGTTGTGCAGGGCATCGAGCTTGCGCACCAGTTCCTGGTGGAATTCGCGCGCGTCCGGCGCCTTGTGGAAGTACAGATAGCCGCCGAAGATCTCGTCGCTGCCTTCGCCGGACAGCACCATCTTCACCCCCATCGCCTTGATCCGGCGCGCCAGCAGGAACATCGGCGTGGAGGCGCGGATGGTGGTGACGTCGTAGGTTTCAATATGGCGGATCACCTCCGGCAACACGTCCAGGCCTTCTTCGAAGGTGTATTCGAAGCCGTGGTGGACCGTGCCCAGTGCTTCGGCGGCCACCGCAGCAGCGGCCAGATCCGGCGAGCCCTTCAGGCCGATGGCGAACGAATGCAGGCGCGGCCACCATGCTTCGCTCTGCCCGCCATCTTCGATGCGACGACGCGCATAACGTGCTGCCACGGCCGCAACCAGCGATGAATCCAGCCCGCCCGACAGCAGCACGCCGTACGGCACGTCACTCATCAACTGGCGTTCGACCGCATGTTCGAAGGCCTGGCGCAGCTCGGCGAGATCGGCCGGACGGCCCTGCACGTCATCGTACGCGCGCCACGGCTGCTGGTAGTAGCGCACCAGCTCAGCGCTGGCGCTGTCGTAGTAGTGGCCGGGCGGGAACTGGGCGACATCGGCACAGGTGTCGACCAACGCCTTCATTTCAGAGGCGACGCGCAACCGCCCCTGCGCATCATGGCCCCAGTACAGCGGCACCACGCCGACCGGGTCGCGCGCGATCAGTACACGACCCGCACTGCGATCCCACAACGCAAAAGCGAAGATGCCGTTGAGCTGCTCCAGCCACTGCGCCGGCGACCCGCCCTGGCGGTACAGCGCGTTGATCACCTCGCAGTCCGAGCCGGTCTGGAAGGCATAGGCCTGGGCAAGCCCGGCCTTGAGCTGCTGGTGGTTGTAGATCTCGCCGTTGACCGCCAGCGCCAGCTGCCCGTCTTCGGACAGCAACGGCTGCGAGCCGCCTGCCGGATCGACGATGGCCAGGCGCTCGTGCACCAGCAGCGCGCCTTCGTCCAGGTACACGCCGCTCCAGTCCGGGCCACGATGACGCTGGCGCTGCGACAGCTCCAGCGCATGGCGGCGCAGGGAAGGAAGATCGTCACCGGCCTGCAGGCCGAAAATACCGAAGATCGAACACATGGGTGGAACTCCTGTTGTGGGGAAGTACACGGGGGGAAGGTGTTCGACCGGCCATCCAGGCCCGGGTGGGGCTGCGCCCGGGCACAAAAAAACCCGCATCGGCCGATGCGGGTTTTCTGGTGTCCGGGCGTATGTTGCTGTCTATCTACCCAGGGCGCAGTCCCGCATCGGCCGCGCACGATTATTCGCACGCAGATTATTGCGGTTGGTGTTGTTGACGGCGGTGGCCAGGCGGATCGACATGGCATCGACCCTACCCCGCTTTCCGGCACGGCGCAACCGTTGCGTTGGCAACCACTCCGCAGAGCGCATAATGGCCCGCCGTGAAACGTGCAATGGAAATGCAACACCGCAACGGACGCAACGCGGCTCTGGCCGCCCTGATCTGCCTGGGCCTGGCCGCCTGCCAGACCCTGCCCCCACCCTCGCTCCTTCCGCCGGCTCAGCAGCAGAGCCTGGAACAACGCGGAACCGACGGCAGCTTCAAGGGGGCCTTTGATACCGCCGAAACCTTCGAGCGCTTCAACGATCCGCGCGCCATTGCCTATTACGAGCGTGCCGCAGCGGTCACCCCCTGGACCTTCCACAACACCAGGGCGGAAGAAGCCCTGGGCCGGATCTGGATCTCCGGCACGCTGCGGTATGCCGACAGCCCCCGCATCAACCCTGCGCCGGTGCTGCGTGCGTCCTGGCGACGGGGCGAACGCGCCTATCTGGCGGCGGCCTACCACGGCAATCCCTATGCGTTCTACGAACTTGCCAAGGCCTATCGCCAGCGTGGCGACGCGCAACAGGCGCTGCGCTGGGACCTGCGCGGAATGATCCATCAGCGCTACCCGAGTTCATCGTCGCGACTGCCGGATGCGGTGACCGCGCAGGGCGACGGCGTGCACCCGCTGGTTGCGCAGATCCAGCGTCGCGCCGAGCACGGCGATGCCGAAGCGCAGGTGGACCTGGGCGCGTTGCTGGAGAAGGGCGTGGGACTGCCGCGCGATCCGGCGCGTGCGCTGCAGCTGTACCAGCGCGCCGGCGAGAAGGGCAATGTGTTCGGCCAGTACTTCGCCGGGCTGCTGCTGGGCCGCAGTGCGCCGGGCGTGGAGAAGGACACCGACGCGGCAGCGCGCTGGTTCGCCCGGGCCGACGCGCAGCGCTTCTACATGGCCGCGCCGAGCTACTGGAAAAAAGCAGTCGAACCGCCGTTCTTCATTTTTTCGGAATGACGCGCGCCGCTGCACTCGCCGGGCATGGCCCAGCGCTACCCACGATCATCCGCACGCTCCCCCCGGTAGCGCCGGGCCATGCCCGGCGACGCGGATCACACCATCATCCGCACGCTCACCCCGGTAGCGCCGGGCCATGCCCGGCGACGCGGATCACACCAGCATCCGCACGCTCACCCGGTAGCGCCGGGCCATGCCCGGCGACGCGGATCACACCAGCATCCGCACGCTCCCCCCGGTAGCGCCGGGCCATGCCCGGCGACGCGGATCACACCAGCAGGCGTTCGACCAGTCGCTGGTACAGCCCCGGCAGTGCTTCCAGCTCGTCCACGCGCACGTTCTCATCCACCTGGTGGATGCTGGCGTTGACCGGGCCGACTTCGATGCACTGCGCGCCCAGGGGTGCGATGAAGCGCGCATCGGAGGTGCCACCACCGGTGCTCTCTTCCGGTGCGCGACCGGTGTGCTCGGCCAGTACCGCGCGCGCCGCTGCACGCAACGTACCTTCCGGGGTGTAGAACGGCTCGCCACTGCGGTGCCACTTCAGCGTGTACTGCAGGCCATGGCGGTCCAGCAGCGCGGTGATGTCCGCTTCCAGCTTCGCTGCATCCCAGTGCGGGTTGTAGCGGATGTTGAAATCCACCTCCAGTTCACCGGGAATCACGTTGTTGGCACCGGTGCCGGCATGGATGTTGGAGATCTGCAGGCTGGTCGACGGGAAGCTCTCATAGCCCTCGTCCCAGCGCCGTGCGGTCAGTTCAGCGAGCATCGGCGCGGCAAGATGAATCGGATTGCGCGCCTTGTCCGGGTAGGCCACGTGGCCTTGCACGCCCTGCACGCGCAGCTTGGCCGACAGGCTGCCGCGACGTCCCACGCGCAGCAGGTCACCCAGCGTGGCGGTGGAGGACGGCTCGCCGGTGATGCACCAGTCGATGCGCTGGCCACGCTCGGCGAACAGCCGCGCGACATGGCGCACGCCATCGATCGCATCGCCTTCCTCATCGCTGGTCAGCAGCACCGCCAGCGTACCGGTGTGCTGCGGATGGGCCGCAACGAACTGTTCGGCAGCGATCACGAACGCGGCCACGCTGCCTTTCATGTCGGCGGTGCCGCGACCGTACAGCACGCCATCGCGGATCTGTGGCGCGAACGGATCGCTCTGCCACGCCTCGCGCGGGCCCGGCGGCACCACGTCGGTATGGCCCAGCAGGACCAGCACCGGCGCGCCGCTGCCGTGCGTGGCCCACAGGTTGTCGACCTCGCCCAGCCGCAGGTGCTCACAGGTGAAACCGGCCGCCTGCAGACGCTGGCCGATCAGTTCCTGGCAACCGGCATCGTCCGGGGTCACCGATGGCCGTGCAATCAGATCGCAGACCAGGTCGAGGACGGCGCTCACGCGCCGCCCACGCCGAAGCGCGCCTTGAAACCGTTGTCGCTGAAACCCTGGCTGACCTTGCCGTCGGCAGTCACCACCAGCGGCCGCTTGATCAACTGCGGGTACTCGCGCAGCAGCAGCTTCCACTCCGCCTCCGAATCGGCGGCCTTGCGGTTGTCGGGCAGCTGCCGCCAGGTGGTGGAGGATCGGTTGACCATCGCTGCCAGGCCACCCAGCTGGGCGGCCCATTCCAGCAGCGTTTCCGGGCTGGGTTTGTTGTCGCGGTAGTCGACGAAGGTGTACGGCACGCCGAAGCGGTCCAGCCACTTGGTCGCCTTCTTGCAGGTATCGCAGTTCTTCAGACCATGGACGGTGGTGCTCATGCGTGCGGCCCCGTCAGTCGGCCAGGCCGCGCAGCAGGTCGTTGACGCTGGTCTTGCTGCGGGTGCGGGCATCGACCTGCTTGACGATCACCGCGCAGTACAGCGAGTGGGTACCATCCTTGCTCGGCAGCGAGCCGGACACCACCACGCTGTACGGCGGAATGTAGCCGTAGCTGATTTCGCCGGTGGCGCGGTTGTAGATGCGGGTGCTCTGGCTGAGGAACACGCCCATGCCGATCACGCTGTGATGGCCGACGACCACGCCTTCCACCACTTCCGAACGCGCGCCGATGAAGCAATGGTCTTCGATGATGGTCGGGCTGGCCTGCAGCGGCTCGAGCACGCCACCGATGCCGGCACCACCGGACAGGTGGCAATGCTGGCCGATCTGCGCGCAGGAACCGACGGTGGCCCAGGTGTCGACCATGGTGCCTTCGCCGACGTAGGCACCGATGTTGGTGAAGCTCGGCATCAGCACCACGTCCTTGCCGAAATACGTGCCGCGACGGGCGATCGCACCCGGCACCACGCGCACGCCGCCACGGCGGAACTTCGCCTCGTCATAGCCGGCAAAGCGCGATTCGACCTTGTCCCAGAACGGTGCCGGGCGTGCATCGACCACGGCCATGTCGTTGACGCGGAAATACAGCAGCACTGCCTTCTTCAGCCATTCGTTGACCTTCCAGCCACCATGGCCATCGGGTTCGGCGACGCGGAACTCACCGCTTTCCAGGCCGTCGATCACGCGGTTGACCAGCGGCCGGGTCGAGCCTTCCAGTTCGTGCAGGGTCAGCGTGGCGCGGCGCTCGAAGGCGCTTTCGATGCCGAACTTCAGTTCTTCCACGCCCGGCCCGGCCGGCTTGCGCAGCGACTTGCGTGCGATGTTCTCGGCGCGCGCCGCTTCGGCGGTCTTGGCCGGCGCCTTCTTCGCTGCAGCCTTCGGTGCGGCGGCCTTCTTCACCGCTGCGGTCTGGCCCGCCTTCGGCTGTCGCGCAGCCTTCTTCGCAGCCGGGGCGGCGGCAGGGGTCTTTCTGGCCGCTGCGCTCTTGGCGGTCGCGTCAGTCTTCTTTGCGGGCTTGGTGGCCATCAGGTGGGGTCTCCGGCGTTTCGATCAGGGTCCAGGCAGGCCAGCATTGCGTCATGCAGCTGCTGCCGGGCGGATTCAGTCAGGGGGAGGTCGTGTTCGTCACTGATCACGAAGGTGTCTTCGGCGCGTTCGCCGAATGTGGCAATGCGCGCGTCCTGCACGCGCAGTCCCTGGTTGCGCAGCACGAACGCCACGTCGGCCAGCAGGCCGGGGCGATCGGGGGCGACCAGGGCAAAACGGGTCGCGCCGGGTTCATCGCGGAACTCGATGCGCGGGGCGAAACGGAAGTGGCGCAGCTGGCGTGGCACCACCCGGCGCGAGGGACGCAGCCGCGCAAGGTCGCCACTGAGCGCCTCGCGCAGTGCCGCTTCCAGGTTGGCGCTGCTGCCATCGGCAAAGGTGTCGGCCGGGCTCACTTCAAAATTATCGAAAATCGTGTCGGCCGGACCATCCAGCACGCGCGCGCGGTGGATGCCGTAGCCCTTGCGGTCCAGGGTCATGACGATCGCGGCGAACAAGCCGTCACGGTCCGGCGAATGCACGAACACTTCCAGCGCTGGGTCGTCAACGCTGATCCGGCGTACCTTCACCAGCGTCTGGCCCTGCTTGATCGGCACCAGTGCGGCAGCCTGCCAGGCCAACTGTTCCGGGCGCAGGCGGATGAAACCTTCGTCGGGCATCACCGCGAACTGGCGATCGATGGTGGCATCGTCGTAGCCCTGCTCGCGCACCAGTGCTCGCACGCTGTCGCGCGCTTCGGCCACGCGCTCGGCGGCCGGCACCGGATGCTCCAGGCCCTCGCGCAGCGCGCGGCGGGTAGCGAAATACAGATCGGCCAGCAGCCGGTCCTTCCACGCGTTCCACAGCTTCGGGCTGGTGCCGGCGATGTCGGCGCAGGTCAGCAGATACAGGTAATCCAGGCGGTCGCGGCTGCCGACCAGGGTCGCGAAACGATGGATCACCTCCGCATCGGCGATGTCCTGCTTCTGCGCGGTCACCGACATCCGCAGGTGCTGTTCGACCAGCCAGGCCACCAGTTCGGTGTCCGAGCCACTCAGCCCCTGCGCGTGGCAGAACGCCCGTGCGTCGACCGCGCCCAGTTCGGAATGATCGCCGCCGCGCCCCTTGGCGATGTCGTGGAACAGGCCGGCCAGCAGCAGCAGTTCCGGCTTGCGCAGGCGCGGCCAGACTTCGTGGGCGATGGAGAAACGTTCATCGGCGCGACTGCTGGCGAACAGCCCCATGTTGCGCAGGACCATCAGCGTGTGCTGGTCGACGGTGTAGACATGGAACAGGTCGAACTGCATGCGCCCGCTGACCTGGGCGAATGCGGGAATCCACTGCCCGAGCACGCCCAGCCGCGCCATGCGCGAAAGCGTGTCGACCGGGCGCTGGCCACGCAGCAGGGCCATGAACTGTTCGCGCGCGTCGGGGTCGGCCTGGTCATAGGCAGGCAGCAACGGCAGCGATTCGGCCAGCGCGCGCGCGGTCAACGAATGCAGGCCACGGATCTGCGGATTGTTCGCCCAGCTGGCGAACAGCGCGAAGACCTGGCCGATGTCAGCATTTGGCCAGTCGGCATCGTTGGCCGCCAGATAGCCACGGCGCAGCGCGAACCCTACGGTCAGCGGCTCAGGCTGTGCCTCGCCATCGAACTGTTCCTCGAAACGCTGCAGCAGACGATCGCTGATCCGCCGCACCACCGAAGCGGCGCGGTAGAAGCCCTGCATCATCTTCTCGACGCCCAGGCTCTCGGCGTCGTCTTCAAAGCCCAGGCGCGCGGCCAGGGTCTTCTGGTAATCGAAGCGCAGGCGCTCTTCCGGGCGTCGCGCCACCAGGTGCAGGCCGAAGCGCAGTCGCGCCAGCACCGCACGTTCGCGCTTGAGTGCCGCCGCCTCGTCAGCGCCCAGGTGGCCCAGGCCGACCAGCGCTTCCAGATCGCGCACGCCAAACGCACGCAGCGCCATCCAGCCCAGCGTGTTGAGATCGCGCAGGCCGCCGGGGCCATCCTTCAGGTCCGGCTCCAGGTTGTCGGCGGTGTCGCCGAAACGCTGGTGGCGGTTGCGCAGCTCCTCCAGCTTGGCCAGGAAGAACGCACGCGGCGGCCACAGTTCGCGGTCATCCACCGCCGCACGCAGCGCGCGCCGCGCCGCCTCATCGGCCATCAGCGGGCGCGCTTCGATCAACGCCGTCAGCACGGTCTGGTCGGCTGCAGCCTCGCTGCACTGCCCGCCCGAACGCACCGCGTGGCTGACCGCCAGGCCGCAATCCCACAGCAGCGCGAACAGGCGCGCGAGCGCCTCCTCATGGGCCACCTGCGCCTGCGGATCGCCGAACACCAGCAGGTCGATGTCCGAGCGCGGGAACAGTTCACCACGCCCATAGCCACCGACCGCAAACAGCGACAGGCCACTGTCGGCTGGCAGGCAGCGCTGCCACGCATGGCGGATCAGGTGATCGGCCGCGCGCGCGCGCAATGCCAGCAGGCGCTCGATGTTGTCGCCCTGGTCGAAGCGGCGGTACAGGCGCGTATCGGCCTGCTGCAGCGCATCGCGCGCGGCAGCAGCCCAGTCCGGGTCGTTGAGCGACGCGGCCGGCGTGTCCAGCAGCGAACTCGCCGGCAGCATTGTCAGGAAACCTGCGACTCGCCCGGCGACAGGGTCAGCACGTCCACGCCGGTCTCGGTGACGGCGATCATGTGCTCCCACTGTGCCGACAGCTTGCGGTCCTTGGTCACCACCGTCCAGCCATCGGGCAGCACCTTGTTGTAGCGGGTGCCCTCGTTGATCATCGGCTCGATGGTGAAGGTCATGCCCGGCTGCAGCACCAGGCCCTGGCCCGGACGGCCGTAATGCACCACCTGCGGTTCATCGTGGTAGACCTTGCCGATGCCGTGGCCGCAGTATTCGCGCACCACGCTGAAACGCTCGCTCTCGGCATAGCTCTGGATCGCATGGCCGACGTCGCCCAGGGTTGCGCCCGGACGCACCGCGCGGATGCCGCGCCACATCGCTTCATAGGTGGCGTCGACCAGGCGCTTGGCCATCACCGACGGGGTGCCGACGAAGTACATGCGGCTGGTGTCGCCATGCCAGCCGTCCTTGATGACGGTGACGTCGATATTGATGATGTCGCCATCCTTGAGGACCTTCCCTTCACTGGGAATGCCATGGCAGATGACATTGTTGACCGAGGTGCACACGGTCTTGGGGAAGCCGCGGTAGCCGACGTTGGCCGGAATGGCGCCCTGCACGTTCACGATGTGGTCGTGACAGATGCGGTCCAGTTCCTCGGTCGTGACACCGGGCTTGACGTGGGGGGTGACGATGTCGAGCACTTCGCTGGCCAGGCGGCCGGCGATGCGCATCATCTCGATTTCCTGCGGGGTTTTGATATTCACGCTCATGGCTCCCATTATCGCCGATCCGGCCGCAATCTGAACGAACGCCACCCAACTGGCGATCCGGGCCATGCACGGATCCGGCAAGGAACGTGAAAGCGTGATGACCCACACCCTTTCGATCGCCTGTTTCTCACGGAATACAGACACTTGCGGTGCCTACGCTGGCCCCACTGTCGTCCATATCGGCGCCAAACGCGCCGACTTCGCGCTGTTCAACGGACCTTCGGGTCAGGGAGGTTGTCCATGCGATCCACCGTTCGTTCCCCTTTGGCCTGGGCCCTGGCCCTGCTGGTGGCAGGCCCGGCCGCCGCCGCCGACACCACCACCTTCAACGTCACCCTGGTGGTCACCAAGGCCTGCACCATCACTGCGGCCGCCGCCACCAACGTCGACTTCGGCACCGCCGCCTCCACCACGGCCACCCCCACCCTGGGCCAGGGCACCGTAACCGCACAGTGTTCGGCGCTGACCCCGTACACCATCTCGCTCAACGCCGGTGCCAATGCCGGCACGGCCAATGACGTCACCACGCGGCGGATGAAGAACACCAACGCGGCAGTGACGGCCAACAACTACGTGGGCTACCAGCTCTACCAGGATGCCGCGCATACCCTGGTCTGGGGCGCCACCACAGGCACCAACACCCAGGCCGGTATAGGCACCGGCCTGGCGGTGCCCTACATCGTCTACGGCCAGATCCTCAACCTGAGCACGGCCAACGCTGCGACCGGCAACTACCTGGATACCGTCACCGCCACGATCACCTATTGATGGAGCACGCCCGCATGGCCGTATCCCGCCCGTGGCGCGCCACCGGCGTGGCGCTGCTCGCCTTCAGCCTGCTGCTCGGGGTCACCGGGGTTTCGGCGACCAGCCTGCAGGTCGCACCCACCAGCCTGCAGCTGGAGGCACGCCAGCGCGCTGGCGAACTGTGGTTGACCAACAGCGGCACCTCGCCGGTGAAGCTGCAGGTGCGGGTATTCCGTTGGCTTCAGCAGGACGGCAGCGAACAGCTGCTGCCCACCGAGGATCTGCTGGCCACGCCACCGATGCAGGAGCTGGCCGCCGGCCAGCAGCAGCTGGTGCGGGTCATCCGCGCCGTCGCCGAAGCACCGGCTGTGCAGCAGCACTACCGGCTGATCGTCGATGAGGTGCCCGACCTGGCCACGCGCAGCGAAGGCATGCAGTTCGTGCTGCGCTATTCGATCCCGGTGTTCGTGCAGCCCGATCCAGGCAGCCGCCTGGCACCGCAGCTGCATGCCCGCCTGGTCCGGCTGGATGATGGCCGCAACGGCGTGGAAGTAGGCAATTCCGGCAACAGTTACGCGCAGATCGCCGACCTTGCCCTCGGCAGCAGGGAGCGCCCGCGCATCGTCCACCCGGGCCTGCTGGGCTACGTGCTGCCCGGCCAGGTGATGCGCTGGCCACTGGAGCGCACGGCGATCGACGCCGGCAACGACCAGATCACGGCAAAGCTCAATGGCGAGTCGGAACAGACGCCGCTGCCGCCGCCGGCTCGCTGAGGCGCTGATGAGCGCAGCGCTCGGTGCAGCGCTGTACCCGGCGGCTCACGCGGCCGATGTCTCCGGGGTCTCCGCCGATGCCCTGCTGCCGCCACCCACCTCGCTCATGGCCAACCAGACGCTGTACCTGGACGTGACCCTCAACAGCACACCACGTGGCCTGCTGCCCTTCACCGACAATCGAGGTCGCCTGCAGGCCAGCCCCGAGATCCTGCGCCAGCTCGGCTTCAACGCCAGCGGTGAGGCCCCGGTCTATCTGGACCAGATCAGCGGCGCGGTGGTGCGCTATGACGCGCAGCTGCAGACCCTCGCCCTGGACGTGCCACTGGACCAGTTGACCCTGCCCACCACCGTGATCAGCCGTCCGCAGGTCCACGCTCCCCGCGGCAGCGCCTCGCCCGGCCTCCTGCTCAATTACGACCTGTATGGCAGCCGCGTCGACAGCCTCGGGAACCTGACGCTGAGCTCTGAGCTGCGGGTGTTCGGCGTGGGCGCCGGCACCTTCGAGAACACCGCGGTCAGCCGTCGCTACCAGACCGGCCAGCGCCACTGGCGCAGCGAAAGCGTCCGCCTCGATACGCGCTGGACGCTGGACTTCCCGGACAAGGCGCTGACCCTGGAGGTGGGCGATTTCTACAGCGGCTTTGTCGACTGGAGCCGGCCGGTCCGCCTGGGCGGCATCCAGATCGGCCGCAATTACGGGCTGCAGCCGTATCGCGTTCTTACCCCGACCCCCGCCTTTCTCGGCCAGGCGGTGGTGCCATCGACGGTCGAGCTGTATGTGGATGGCCTGCGCCAGTACAGCGGGCAGGTACCGGTCGGGCCGTTCCAGCTGGCGGCGCAACCGGGCATCAGCGGTACCGGCAGCGCACAGGTGGTGGTCACCGACGCCTTCGGCCGCATGCAGACCCTGGATTTCAGCTTCTACGGCACCCAGCAGCTGCTGGCCAACGGCCTGTCGGACTGGTCACTGGGTATTGGCCAGCTGCGCGAGGACTTCGGCGAGCGCTCCTTTGCCTACGACGACCGTACCGTGGCAAGCGCCAGCTGGCGTGGCGGGGTCAGCGACACATTCACCGGCGAAGCACATGCCGAGGGCGGCGGCGGCCTGGCCCAGGCCGGCGTGGGTGGCTGGTGGCTGCTGGGCGGCGCCGGCGTGCTCAATGCCGCCTATGCCCACAGCCGCTACCAGGGCCTGCAGGGCGGACAGTGGGCGCTGGGGTACAGCTGGAACAACCGGCGCTTCAATTTCAACCTGCGCAGCGTGCGCAGCCACGGTGACTACCGCGACCTGGGCGCGCTGCAGGCCAACCTGCCGCCCAGCATCAGCGAGCAGGCTACGGTCGGCCTGGACCTGCTGCGGCTGGGCACGCTCAGCGCCAGCTATCTGCGCCTGCGCTACCCCGATGGCGAGGACAACCGCTATGCCAGCCTGTTCTGGTCCCGCAGCTGGAGCCAGCGCTGGTCGGCCTACCTGTCGGTCAACCAGAACCTGGACAACAGCGATGACCGCAGTGTCTACCTGTCGCTGACCGCGAGCCTGGGCAACAACCGCCAGGCCAGCCTGTCCAGCCAGCGCAACGGTGACAGCCAGAGCTGGGTCGCCGATGTCACCCAGCCGGTGCCGGGTGATGGCAGCGCCGGCGGTATCGGTTGGCGCGCGCAGGTCCGCCACGGCGACGGCGGCAGCGGCGGCCTGGCCGAAGTCGGCATCCTCAACGATGTCGGCCGCTACGCCTTCGGTGCCTCCCGCCAGGCGGGCCTCAACCATGCCTATGGCAGCGCCAGCGGCAGCCTGGTGTGGATGGCCGGGCACACCTTCGCCGCCCGCGAAGTCGCCGATGCCTTCGCGGTGGTCAGCACCAATGGCATCGGCGGTGTGCCGGTGCGGCTTGAGAACCGCCTGATCGGTGCCACCGACGAACGGGGCCTGCTGCTGATCAGCCCGCTGCTGTCCTGGCAGCGCAACCGCGTCTCCATCGACACCCTGGACCTGCCGGCGGACATGCGCGCCGATCGCATCGAGGACTGGGTGACACCCCGCCAGCGCGCCGGTACCCGGTTGACCTTCAACCTGCGCTCGCGGCCTTCGCTGACCCTCACCGTGCAGGACATGGCCGGCCAGCCGCTGGAAGCCGGCAGCGAGGTGCAGCTGGTGGATGGCCGCCAGGCGTCGATTGGTTACGACGGCCTGCTGTACCTGGAAGACGTGGCCGCTGGCACTGTGCTGTACATCACCACCAGCCGTGGCCAGTGCCGCGCGCGGGTACCGGCGTCGCCACAGGTGGTCGCTGCGGGAGCAAGGCCGCGCCCGGCCACGCTGCAATGCGTGCCGGAGGTGGCGCCATGAGCCTGCGCCTGCTGCTGGCGGGCATGCTGCTGCTTGCAGGGCTGGTGGCCAGCCTGCCGGTCCGCGCCGCGGCCGTATGCACGGCAACCGCAGACGCCCTGCTGCCGTTCGGCAACGTCAACAGCGGCGCGGCCGGCCCGACCTCGGGCACCCTGAACATCACCGTGACCTGCACTACCGCCGCGCTGAGCCTGCTCGCCACCACCGGCGTGCGCGTCTGCGTGGGCATCGGCAGCGGCACTGGCGGCAGCACCACCACGCCGTGGCGAACGATGGTCAACGGCAGCGGCGATACACTCAACTTCCAGCTCTACAACACCTCCAACTACAGCCAGGTGACCGGCCTGGTGCCGCGCGGCGTTCCGCCGGCGCAGGAGCTGACCATGTCCTACAGCGTGCCTTTGCTGACCGGCGGCAGCGGCGCCCAGAGCGTGCAGCTGTTCGCGCAGATCCCGGCCAACCAGGTGCTGGCGTCGGGCAGCTACGGCAGCACCTTCAGTGGCGCCAACGTGGTGCTGACCTGGGCCTGGAACGAGGTGCTGCTGGGCACCGCCAGCGTGCCGGCCACCTGCAACGGCGGCGCGACCGGCACCAACAGCAGCAGTGCCGCCTTCGCCTTCAACACGACCGCCACCGTGCTGCCGCAGTGCGGCAGCTACCTGACCACGGACCTGAACTTCGGCACGGTCACCGGCGGCATTCCCGGCAACATCGACCAGACCGCCACCCTGGCCCTGACCTGCCTGAAGCGCACTGCCTACCAGGTCGGCCTGGACAATGGCCAGAACAATCCGGCCCTGACCACCACCCGGCGCATGCGCACCACCATCGGCGGCAACAACTATTACCTGCCCTATGAGCTGTATCGCGATGCTGCGCGCAGCCAGCGCTGGGGCAACACGCTTGCGCTGGACACGGTCAGCGGCACCGGCACCGGCGGCGCGCAGACGCTGAACATATTCGGGCGCGTGCCCCCTGTGGCCGGACAGCCACCGGCAGGCACCTACAACGACCTGGTACAGGTGACGATCACCTACTGAGGGGAGTCCGCTCTACAGAATCCCCCCTCTCGGCCGATACCGCGCATCAAGTCGACAACACGGTGGATCGCAGGTGGTTCGGGGAGTACTGATCGGGGCGACGGCGATGGCCATTGCCAGCACGGCAGCCTGGGCAGAACCGGTACCTGCTCCGCTGCAGATCCGCTTGGTCGTGGTTGAAGGCTGCGCCGGTCCTGGCGGCGCCCCACGTTGCCCGGTGCCGCAGCAGCACACCGACGGCGGCCACCTGCCGCCCCAGGTCCGTGAGCTGGCTCCGCCAGCGCAGGACGAACAAGGGCATTCACTGCCCGAACCGCGCACCACCTTCTACTGATGCGCCGGCTGCTGCTTCTGCTGGCCGCCGCGCTGCCCCTTCCCGCGCAGGCGCAGGCGCTGGAGCTGGTGCCGACCACCCTGCACCTGCCGGCCGCGCAGGGGCGGACCGAGCTATGGCTGCGCAATCCTGGCCCCGGACATTGGCGTGGGCAGCTGCAGGTCTGGGCGTGGGACCAGCAGCAGGATGCCGAACACCTGCAGCGCAGCGGGCAGGTACTGGCCAGCCCTACCCTGCTGGACCTGCCGGCCGGCGCCCGCCAGCGCGTCTGGTTGCTGCCGGCCTCACCGGTACCCGTGGTCGCCGAACAGGCGTTCCGTATCATCCTGGCACCAGCCGAAGCCGGCATGCCGCGCTATTCGCTGCCACTGTTCCTTGGCGAACAGGCCTCCCCGGCGCGGCCCCGGCTGCAGGTCGAGGTGATGGCCAGCGGATCGCAGCCGATGCTGCGACTGCACAACAGCGGTGCCCGGCACGCACGCCTGAGCGAGCTGAGCTTTGAGAGGGCCGACGGCCGGCGCAGCCTGCTGCTGCCCGGCCTTGCCGGCTACGTGCTGGCGGCCAAGCGACGCCAGTGGCCATTGCCGCCGCGCGCCGATGGCTATGCCGGTGGCCGCTTCCACGCCCGCCTGCAGGACGGCACAGACGTGATTCTGATCCCATCGGTGCCCGCAATTGCGGCGAGCCAGCCAAGCGGGCTATAATTGCCCGGATGTCCTGCCGCCCTGTGTGCGCGGGACGCCGTCCACACCGGACGTCACCGGTGAATCCACACCTGCTGCCCCCATCCGTGCCGGGGTGCTCCGCAAGGAGTTCGGCCACGGAGGCAACAGGGAAGCCCAACCCCGGAACCATCAGCGCTTCCACGCGTCCCGCATACCTATCCCGCGGGCGGAATCGCCGGTTCCCCATCAGGAGTTCTGCAATGCCCCAGGTCACCATGCGTCAGATGCTGGAAGCCGGCGTCCACTTTGGCCACCAGACCCGCTACTGGAACCCGAAAATGGCTCCGTACATCTTCGGCGCCCGCGGCAAGATCCACATCATCAACCTGGAAAAGACCGTCCCGCTGTTCAACGACGCGATGAACTTCATCTCGTCGGTTGCCCAGAAGCGCGGCACCATCCTGTTCCTGGGCACCAAGCGCAGCGCGCGCGAGTCGATCCGCGAAGAAGCCGAGCGTTGCGGCATGCCGTTCATGAACCAGCGCTGGCTGGGCGGCACCCTGACCAACTTCCGTACCGTCAAGCAGTCGGTTGCCCGCCTGAAGGAACTGGAAGCCGGTGAAACCGACGGCACCTTCGAGAAGCTGGTCAAGCACGAAGTGCTGGGCCTGCGTCGCGAGCGCGACAAGCTGGAAGCTTCGCTGGGCGGCATCAAGGACATGAACCGTCTGCCGGACGCGATCTTCGTCATCGACATCGGCCACGAAGACATCGCCATCAAGGAAGCCAAGAAGCTCGGCATCCCGGTGATCGCTGTCGTCGATACCAACTACAACCCGGAACTGGTGGATTACGCGATCCCGGGCAACGACGACGCCATCCGTGCCGTGCAGCTGTACGCGCGCGCCGCTGCTGACGCCGTGCTGGAAGGCAAGGCTGCTGCACCGCACGCTGCCACCGTCCGTGAAGAAGAGTTCGCCGACGCTCCGGCCGAAGAAGGCAAGCCGGCTCGCCGTGCTCCGGCCAAGAAGGCTGCTGCCGACAAGGGCGAAGCCCAGGCCTGATCCAGGCCCTGGTGGGCGCCACGCGCCCACCTTTCCTGTCCGCTGCCGATGGCGCGACGACAGGACACTGTCACACGGGCCGGCCACCATGCCGGCCCAACCCCTTTCTTTCGTGAGGTAATCCCGTGGAAATCACTGCTTCCCTGGTCAAGGAACTGCGCGAGCGCACCGGCGCCGGCATGATGGAATGCAAGAAGGCGCTCACCGAGGCCGGCGGCAACATCGACGCCGCTGCTGAAGCGCTGCGCAAGTCCGGCGCTGCCAAGGCCGACAAGAAGGCTGACCGCGTCGCCGCCGAAGGTCGTCTGGGCCTGGCCCAGGACGGCGGCAAGGCCGTGCTGGTCGAGATCAACTCGGAAACCGACTTCGTCGCCAACGACATCAACTTCAAGAACTTCGTCGATTCCGTCGCTGCCGCTGCCCTGGCATCGGGCGCCGCCGACGTGGAAGCCCTGAAGTCGGCCACCCTGCCGAGCGGCCAGACCGTCGAAGAAACCCGCGCGACTGCCGTGCAGACCCTGGGTGAGAACATCCAGATCCGTCGCCTGGTCAAGCTGGACACCACCGGCAACGTCGGTTCCTACGTCCACACCAACGGCAAGGTCGGCGTGCTGGTCGACCTGATCGGCGGCGACGCCGAACTGGCTCGCGGCCTGGCCATGCACGTGGCTGCGCTGAAGCCGCCGCACAACAAGGCTGCCGATGTGCCGGCCGAGTTCGTGGAAAAGGAAAAGGAAATCGAACTGGCCAAGATGTCCGAGAAGGACAAGTCCAAGCCGGCCGACATCCTGGAAAAGATCATCAGCGGCAAGATCAACAAGATCGTCAGCGAAGTGACCCTGTACGGCCAGAGCTACGTGCTGGACGGCGACAAGACCGTCGAGCAGGTGGTCAAGGCTGCCGGCGCCGACGTCGCAGGCTTCCAGCTGCTGGTCGTTGGCGAAGGCATCGAGAAGGTGGTGGAAGACTACGCCGCCGAAGTTGCCAAGGCGATGCAGGTCTGATTCCAGCCTCACGGCTGCAATGAAACCAGAAGGAGCCGCGGGAAACCGCGGCTCTTTTTTTATGCCGGCGGGCCTGTGGGTGCCCTTCACCTGTGGGTGGCCGAATCTGTGGGTGGCCGAATCTGTGGGTGGCCGAATCTGTGGGTGGCGGAATCTGTGGGTGGCGGAATCTGTGGGTGCGCACCGTTGGTGCGCACACCGTCACCTTTGCGTTGCAGCCGAATCAAGCCGATACTCGGCAAAGGGAACCTGCAGTCACATAACAGGAACGAAAGTCGCAGACTGTGATGCATTCCTAGGTATTCTTGTCCTAATGGAATTGAACGACCCGACATGCCTCCCGAGCTGACAGCTGCCCTGGCGCTTTGCCGCAACCTCCCCTCGCCGCCCGGTATTGCCCTGCGCATCATCGAACTGGCCCAGGATCCGGAAGCGGACATCGCAACCGCTGCGGACATCATCGCCATCGACATGGCGTTGAGTGCGCGCATGCTGCGTATCGCCAATTCACCGCTGTATGCCAGCCGGCGCCGGATCGAGAACCTCGGCCAGGCTCTGACCATGCTCGGGCTGAACGCCACGATCAGCCTCGCCCTGGGCTTCACTGTCACCCAGGGCCTGACCGGCAACGGCGGCGCCGACCACGACCTGCGCCAACGCGCCTGGAAGCGCAGCATCCTCAGCGCACTGGCCGCCAGCCAGCTCGGCCAGGCGCGCGGCCTGCGCCGGCTGGAAGAACTGATGCTGGCCGGGCTGCTGCAGGACATGGGAGTGCTGTGCCTGGCCCAGGCCGAATCCGAACGCTACCTGCCGCTGCTGCGCGAGGCGCGCGACAATCCCGACCTGATCGCGCGCGAGCGCCAGGAACTGGGCTGCAGCCACGCCGACGTCGGTGCATGGGTGGCCGAGCAGTGGGGCCTGCCGCGCTACCTGGTGGACAGCATCCGCCACAGCGAAGACGAGGGCACCGCCGAGAATCCGTTCCAGGCCTGCGTGCAGCTGTCTGGCGCGGTCGCCGACATCTGGCTGGATGAAGACGCCGATGCCGCCCGCGAACGCGCCCTGCAGCAGGTCCATGACCGCCTGCAGATGGACAGCGCCCGCTTCGACCAGGTGCTGGCGCGGATCAGCGACGCGTTGCCCGACATCGCCAGCCTGTTCGAGAACGGCCTGAACTCGCCGGCACGCGTGCGCGAGTTGATCGACCACGCCCAGGAGCTGGCCACCCTGCGCAACCTGCGCGAACTGCAGGATGCCGACCAGGCCCGCCGTCGCGCCGATGAATTCGAGGCCCGCGCCAAGCGCCTGGCCGACCAGGCCCATCGCGATGCCCTGACCGGCGTCCTCAACCGCCGCCAGCTCGAAGCCGTGCTGGAACAGGAATTCCTGCGTGCCGGCCGCCATGGCTGGCCATTGTCGGTGGCCTTCATCGACCTGGACGATTTCAAGAAGATCAACGACGCGCACGGCCACCTGACCGGCGACGAGGTGCTGCGCGCCTTTGCCGGCAAACTGCAGGGGCAGCTGCGCAACAGCGACACCGTGGCCCGCTTCGGCGGCGAGGAGTTCGTCGCGCTGCTGCCCAATACCAGCGAATCGGTGGCCCTGGACGTGATCCGCCGGGTGTTGGCGAACATCGTCGCCACCCCGATGGCGGAACTGGAAGGCGGCCCGCTGTTCATCACCTTCTCGGCCGGCGTGGCCACCCAAGGGGGCTACGAGCGCTTTGCCGGCGTGCAGGACCTGCTGCGCGCCGCCGATGACGTGCTCTACCGCTCCAAGAACCTGGGCCGCAACCGGGTCATCGCACGCTCTCCCGGCGAGCTGGGGCATGATGAACTGTCTGCCACGGCTGGCGCCGAGCTGGGCTGAATGGTGCGCCCCGGATGCACGGGGCACGCCGGTATTTTGCGCCGCAGTGCACAAAACGCTTTGGCCGCGCGCCGCTTGCGCGTAGAATCGCCCGCGATTTCCACGCACCCGAGGTCCCTATGTCCAAGCTCGCCTATCGCCGCATCCTGTTGAAACTTTCCGGGGAGGCGCTGATGGGAGATGAGGACTACGGCATCGACCCCAAGATCATCAACCGCCTGGCCCGTGAAGTCGTCGAGGCCCAGCAGGCCGGCGCCGAAGTCGCCCTGGTCATCGGCGGTGGCAACATCTTCCGCGGTGCGGGCCTGGCCGCTGGCGGCATGGACCGCGTTACCGGCGACCAGATGGGCATGCTGGCCACGGTCATCAACGCGCTGGCCATGCAGGATGCACTGGAAAAAGTGGGCGCCAAGGCCCGCGTGATGAGCGCGATCAAGATCAACGACGTGTGCGAGGACTACATCCGTCGACGCGCCATCCGCCATCTGGAAAAGGGCCGCCTGGTGATTTTCGCCGCTGGCGTCGGCAGCCCGTTCTTCACCACCGATTCCGGCGCGGCCCTGCGCGCGATCGAGATCGGCGCCGACCTGCTGCTGAAGGCAACCAAGGTCGATGGCGTGTACGACAAGGATCCGAACAAGTACAGCGACGCTGTCCGCTTCGACAGCCTGAGCTACGACGAAGTGATCCGCCGCGGCCTGGAAGTGATGGATACCGCCGCCTTCGCCCTGGCGCGCGACAGCGACCTGCCGATGCGCGTGTTCGACATGGGCCAGCCGGGCGAGCTGCTGAAGATCCTGCACGGCGAGAACATCGGCACCCTCGTCCAGGGCCGCGACCCGGCCTGAGGCTGAGCGCAAGGCGACCTCCGGGCCGATTCAGGCCCGGCGGCGTCCCGTATTCGCCTATAATCGCCCGATTCCAGTTACATCCAGGACCCTGGCGATGCTCAACGACATCAAGAACAACGCGCAGACGCGCATGGCCAAGAGCATCGACGCTCTTAAGCACACCCTCACTTCGATCCGCACCGGTCGCGCCACACCGGCCCTGCTGGACCGCGTCACGGTCAATGCTTACGGCAACGCCAGCACCCCGCTGAACCAGGTTGCGTCGATCTCCAACGCCGATGCCCACTCCCTGCTGGTCACGCCCTTCGACAAGAGCATGATCAAGGAGATCGAAAAGGGCCTGTACAACATCGAGCTGACCCCGAACACCATCGGCACCTCGATCCGCGTCAACCTGCCGCCGCCGACCGAAGAGCGCCGCAAGGAACTGGCCAAGCAGGTACAGAAGGAAGGCGAAGGCGCCAAGATCGCCATCCGCAACATCCGCCAGGACGCGAACAAGGAAATCGCCAAGCTGCTGAAGGACAAGGCGATCAGCGAAGACGACAAGAAGCGCGGCGAAGACGATATCCAGAAGCTGACCGACAGCAACATCAAGGATGTGGATAAAGTCGTCGCCGACAAGGAAAAGGAACTGATGTCGGTCTGAAGTCGATGCCTTCAGCCCCGCCTCCCCTGCCGGCCGCCCTGCCGCGCCATGTTGCCATCATCATGGATGGCAACGGGCGCTGGGCACAGCTGCGCCGTCGCCCCCGCGTGATCGGCCATCGTGCCGGCGCGCGCGCGGTCAACCGCACCATCGAACGCTGCCTGGAACTGGGCATTCCGGCGCTGACCCTGTTCGCGTTCTCCAGCGAGAACTGGGGCCGGCCGCAGGAAGAAGTCGATGCGTTGATGAAGCTGTTCCTCGGCGCGCTCGACCGCGAAGTGGACGAGCTGCATCGGCGCGGCGTGCGCGTGCGCTTCATCGGCGAACGCGAGCGCTTCGGTGCTGCCCTGGTCAGCCGCATGCAGCTGGCCGAACAGCGCACCGCCGACAACAGGACACTGACCCTGTCGATCGCCGCCAGCTATGGTGGCCGCCAGGACATCGCCCGTGCCGCACGCGCACTGGCCGCTGAAGTGGCCGCCGGCCGCCTGCTGCCCGAGCAGATCGACGAATCCCTGCTGGGGCGACAGGTGGCCCTGGCCGATCTGCCGCCACCGGACCTGTTCATCCGCACCGGCGGCGATACCCGCATCAGCAACTTCCTGCTGTGGCAGCTGGCGTATACCGAGCTGTGGTTCACCGAAGCGCTGTGGCCGGATTTCGACGCCGCGCAGCTGCAGCTGGCGCTGGATGCCTACGCCAGCCGTGAGCGCCGCTTCGGCCTGACCAGCGCCCAGATCGCCGCCCTGGCCACCGAGACGTCCAGCCCATGACCAAGACCCGAGTCCTCGCCGCGCTGATCATGGCGCCGGTCGCCATTGCGGCGATCCTGTTGCTGCCGACGCAATGGCTGGCCGCCGCCGCCGCCGCCGTGCTGCTGATCGGCCTGTGGGAATGGCTGAAGCTGGCCGACATCGAAGACACCCTCGCCCGCACCGTGCTGCTGGTCCTCAACCTGGTGCTGATGGTGCTGCTGGTGTGGGCCGATGCCGGCACCCTTGTGCTGTTCCAGATCGCGACCCTGGTAGGCGTGGCCTGGTGGCTGGGCGCGCTGGTGTGGCTGCGCTTCTTCAACTTCGGCGCACAGCCCGGCAGCCCGGCGCGCATCCTCAAGCTGCTGGCCGGCACCCTGGCCATCGTGCCTGCGTGGGCCGCACTGGTACTGATCCATGCCGGCGGCGACCCGCCCGGGCATCAGGGCCACCTGTGGCTGCTGGCCGCGCTGGCGCTGGTCTGGGCCGCTGATTCGGGCGCCTACTTTGCCGGGCGTCACTTCGGCAAGCACAAGCTGGCACCGCGGATCAGCCCGAACAAGACCTGGGAAGGCCTCGTCGGCGGGCTGATCGCCGGCGTTGCGGTGGCCGTCGGCCTGGGCTGGCTGGCCGGCATCGATGCCGCGCACCTGCCCGGCCTGCTGCTCACTTCGGTGGTGGCGGTATTCGCCTCCGTACTGGGCGACCTGTTCGAAAGCCTGATCAAGCGCCATGCCGGCGCCAAGGATTCAGGCCACCTGATCCCCGGCCACGGCGGCGTGCTCGACCGCGTCGACGGCGTGCTGGCGGCCATCCCGGTGTTCGCACTGGGCAAGGAAATCTTCGGGTTCTGACCATGGATGCTGCTGCAGACCTGCGCCGGGTCGCCGTATTCGGCGCCACCGGCTCGATTGGTGCCTCCACGCTTGACGTGATCGCCCGCCATCCACTGCGGTACCAGGCCACCGTGCTTGCCGCCGGCCGCCAGGTACAGGCGCTGCTGGCCCTGTGCCGGCAGCACCGGCCCGCGCATGCGGTGATCGCCGATGAAACCCTGTATGCCGAACTGCGCGACGGCCTGCGCGACGCCGGCCTGGCCACCCAGGCCCACGCCGGCCATGCCGCGCTGGACCAGCTGGCGGCCAGCGACGCCTGCGACACCGTGGTTGCCGCGATCGTCGGCGCCGCCGGCCTGTCCTCGACCCTGGCCGCCGCTGCGGCCGGCAAGCGCATCCTGCTGGCCAACAAGGAATCGCTGGTACTGGCCGGTGAACTGCTGACCCGCACCGCCGAACGCGCCGGCGCCGAGATCATCCCGATCGACAGCGAACACAGCGCGATCTTCCAGTGCCTGCGCTCACGTGATGCCAGCCTCGACGGTGCCGGGGTGCGCCGCATCCTGCTGACCGCCTCGGGCGGCCCCTTCCGCGGGCGCAGCCGCGCCGAACTGCAGCAGGTCACCCCGGCCCAGGCCGTGGCGCATCCGAAGTGGTCGATGGGGCCGAAGATCTCGGTCGATTCGGCGACGTTGATGAACAAGGGCCTGGAAGTGATCGAGGCCCACCATCTGTTCGGCATCCCCGGCGAGCGCATCGAGGTGCTGGTGCATCCGCAGAGCCTGGTGCATTCGCTGGTGGAGTTCGTTGACGGCTCCACGCTGGCGCAGATGGGCCTGCCGGACATGCGCACCACCCTGGCCGTAGGCCTGGGCTGGCCGCAACGGATCGAATCGGGCGTGTCCGGGCTGGACCTGCTCACCCAGGGCCGGCTGGATTTCGAGGCCCCCGACACCGACGCCTTCCCCTGCCTGGCCCTGGCATGGCAGGCGATGCGCGCCGGCGGCACCGCCCCGGCGGTGCTGAACGCTGCCAATGAAGAGGCTGTTTCAGCGTTTCTTCAGGGCCGCATAGGCTTCCTGACCATTCCGACGCTGGTTGCTAACGCTCTTTCAACACTGCCGACCGAACCAGCCGATACACTTGAGGTTCTGTTGTCCGCCGACGAGCGGGCCCGCCAGCTGACCCTGAACGCCATCGCCGCCACCTGAACAGCGCACCCATCCCGTATGACGCCGCCGCCCGTGTCCGCCAATGTGAACCTGCATGACTGACTTCATCGGATCGGTCTGGTGGATGATCGTCAGCCTTGGGCTGCTGGTCACCTTCCACGAATTCGGGCACTACTGGGTTGGGCGCCTGTGCGGGGTCAAGGTGCTGCGCTTCTCGGTCGGCTTCGGCCGTCCGCTGTGGTCGCGCCGCGACCGCCATGGCACCGAGTTCGCCATCGCCGCCATCCCGCTGGGCGGTTATGTGAAATTCCTCGACGAACGCGAAGTCGAGGTCCATCCGCACGAGCGCGGCCAGGCCTTCAACCACAAGACCGTGTGGCAGCGCATCGCCATCGTCGCGGCCGGCCCGATCGCCAACCTGCTGCTGTGCATCCTGCTGCTGTGGGCGATGTTCGTGATCGGCAAGCAGGACTATTCGGCAACCGTCGGCCGCGCTACCGGCATGGCTGCCACGGCCGGGCTCGGCAGTGGTGACCGCCTGCTGCGCGTGGGCGGCCGCGATGTGATCACCCTGGGCGAGGCCAGCATGGCCCTGACCGCGGCGGCGATGGACCGTCGCGATGTGACCCTGGAGGTGCTCGACCCCGCCGACCAGCTGCGCTCGCGCACCCTGCCGCTGTCGCAGCTGCCGGCCGGTTTCGATGAACGCCGGGTTCCGATCCTGGCCGGCGTGTACTGGCGTGCGTGGCTGCAGCCGCCGCTGGTGGACACCATCGTGAAGGGTTCGGCCGCAGAGGGCCACCTGCAGACCGGCGATCTGATCGTGGCGATCGACGGCCAGCGCATCGACAGCGTCGAACAGGCCATCAGCGAAGTGGGCAGCCTCGGCCGCCGCGGTGGCCCGGCGATGATCGAGGTGCTGCGTGGTGGCGAGCGCCTGGCGCTGGAGATCACCCCACGCCAGGGCAAGGACGGCAAGGGCCAGCCCACCTGGCAGATCGGCGCGGGCTTTGCCCAGAGCTACAGCCCCGCCTACGACACCCTGCTCAAGTTCGGCCCGCTGCAGTCGGTCACGGTCGCGGTGCGTGAAACCGGCAGGATGGCCGCCGATTCATTGGCCATGATGGGCCGGATCGTGACCGGCAAAGCCTCGCTGCAGAACGTTTCCGGCCCGGTCACCATTGCCCGGGTCGCCAATATTTCGGCCAAACGTGGCGTGGACTGGTTCATCCAGTTCCTCGCCCTGCTGTCGCTGAGCCTGTGCATCATCAACCTGCTGCCGATCCCCATCTTGGACGGCGGCCACCTGCTGTATTACCTTATCGAGTTGGTCAAGGGCAGCCCGCTGAGCGAGCGTGCCGTCGCCGCCGGCCAATACATCGGCCTGGCGTTGCTGGCCGGGCTGATGGGATTGGCGTTCTACAACGACATCCTCGGCCTGGTCCCGCGATGAACTTTTCCATGTTTTTGCCGTCTACAGCGTCGGCATCCCTTACCAATGAAATCGACCTTCCTACCGGACGTGACATGACGCGACTCCCCAATCGCCGCCTGCTGGCCCTCGCCCTCGCCGCCGTCACCGGCGCTCCCGCCCTGGCCCAGGCAGCCGAGCCCTTCACTGTCAGCGACATCCGCGTCGACGGCCTGCAGCGCATCAGTTCCGGTACGGTGTTCACCTACCTGCCGGTCGAGCGTGGCGAGACGGTCACCGACAGCAAGGTCGGCGAGACCATCCGCGCCCTGTACAAGACCGGCTTCTTCGAAGACGTGCAGCTGGATCGCCAGGGCAGCATCCTGGTGGTGACCGTCAAGGAGCGTCCGGCGATCAACAAGCTGACCGTCACCGGCAACAAGGACATCAAGTCCGACCAGCTGCTCAAGGGCCTGTCCGACATCGGCCTGACCGAAGGCGGCACCTTCGATCGCCTGAGCCTGGATCGCGTGACCCAGGAACTTCGCCGCCAGTACAACGATCGTGGCAAATACACCGTCGACATCACCCCGACCGTGAGCCCGCTGGACCGCAACCGTGTCGACATCGCCATCGCGATCAAGGAAGGCAAGGCGGCCAAGATCCGCCACGTCAACATCGTCGGCACCGAGAAGTACGACAGCAAGGACATCCTGGAATACTGGGAGTCCAAGGAGCACAACTGGGCGTCGTGGTACCGCCGTGACGACCAGTACTCCAAGGAAAAGCTGTCCGGCGACCTGGAAAAGCTCAACTCCTGGTACCTGGACCGCGGCTATGTCGACTTCAGCATCGACTCGACGCAGGTGTCGATCAGCCCCGACAAGCGCGACATGTTCATCACCGCCGGCGTGACCGAAGGCGACCAGTACAAGATCTCCGAGATCAAGGTCAGCGGCGATACGATCCTGCCGCAGGAAGACGTCGAGCGCATGGTCGTGCAGAAGTCCGGCGACACGTTCTCGCGTGCCCTGCTGGAATTCAGCTCCGACTCGATCACCAACTCGCTGTCCAACATCGGTTATGCCTTCGCCAAGGTGAACCCGATTCCGACCACCAACCGCGCCGAGCAGACCGTGGCGGTCAACATGCAGGTCGTGCCGGGCCCGCGCGTGACGGTCCGCCGCATCATCTTCAAGGGCAATACCCGCACCTCCGATGAGGTGATGCGCCGCGAAATGCGCCAGTTCGAGAACAGCTGGTACTCGCAGGCCGCGATCGACCGTTCCAAGATCCGCCTGCAGCGCCTGGGCTACTTCGAAGCGGTGGACGTGGAAACCCCGCCGGTCAGCGGCAGCAACGACCAGGTCGACGTCGTCTACAACGTCAAGGAAACCACCTCGGGCAGCTTCGTGTTCGGCCTGGGCTATTCGCAGTCCTACGGCATGACCACCTCGGTGCAGCTGTCGCAGAACAACTTCCTGGGCGGCGGCAACCGCGTGTCGGTCGAAGCCTCGCGCAGCAGCTACCTGCAGCGCTACGGCTTCAGCTACACCAACCCGTACTTCACCGATGACGGCGTTTCGCTGGGCTACAACCTGTCCTGGCGCGAACTGGACTACTCCGACTTCAACACCGCGCAGTACAACAGCACCAATGGTTCGGCGCAGGTGGTGTTCGGCGTGCCGATCACCGAGACCGACACCGTCTCGCTGATGTTCGGCATCGACAGCAACCAGATCACCACGTACGCGGGCTCGACCCCGAAGTCGATCATCGATTACATCGATGCCGTCGGCAGCCGCACCTTCCATGCGTGGCGCACCGAGCTGGGCTGGGCCCGCGACTCGCGCAACGACTACTTCATGCCGACCCGCGGTACCTACCAGCGCGTGGGCCTGGAAACCACCCTGCCGGGTTCGACCATCGAGTACTACAAGCTGAACTACCAGATCAGCAAGTACTGGCCGATCATCCCCTCGCTGGTGATCAACACCCGCGCCGAAATCGGCTACGGCGATGCCTACGGCAACGACAAGACCCGCGTGATCGATAATGGCGACGGCACCACCCGCACCGTCACCGCCTCGGGCCTGCCGTTCTACGAGAACTTCTACGCCGGTGGTACCAACTCGGTTCGTGGCTTCGAGGACAACACCCTCGGCCCGCGCGAAGTCACCAGCGGTTACCCGAACGGCCAGCCGCTGGGTGGTTCGCTGAAGACTGTCGGTTCGGTCGAAGCCTACTTCCCGCGCCTGTTCGACAGCCCGTCGGCCCGTGTATCGGCATTCGTCGACTTCGGCAACGTCTACAACGGCACCGACAACTTCAAGGCCAACGAGCTGCGCGTGTCCACCGGTGTAGCCCTGCTGTGGCGCGCCCCGGTCGGCCCGATCTCGATCAGCTATGCGTTCCCGCTGAAGAAGAAGGACGGCGACGAGATCGAGCGTCTGCAATTTACGTTTGGTGGCCAGTTCTAACTGGCCCCCAAACGTTCCCACGGTTTGCGATGCAAACCGCGGGGCCTATCCTGCTCCCTATCCCCCGCGCCGTTGGCGCGCCCCCCCTTAACAAAGGGGGGCTCTCCACCAGACGGGGTACGAATCGCCGGGCATTGCCCGGCGTTTTAG
The DNA here is from genome assembly GCF_052665395.1 of Stenotrophomonas sp. 3(2025). NCBI lineage: Bacteria > Pseudomonadati > Pseudomonadota > Gammaproteobacteria > Lysobacterales > Lysobacteraceae > Stenotrophomonas > Stenotrophomonas sp. 3(2025). The sequence continues at coordinate 110,145 of NZ_JBQOIF010000005.1, forward strand.
TTATTGAAGCGCACGCTGACGCGCGGTGAGCCGAGTATGGACCGGTTCTGCAGGCGACTGTGGAGGTTGGATCCGCTCGCACGCGGAAGACTATCCGGCGATGGCGCAGGGGGCTGACCAGGACCGTTGGCGCCATGGATGGCGCCATCGAGCCCCCAGGGATGGGTTTACGGCGTGTCCTGGGCAGCCCCCTGCGCCATCGCCCCACGGATCAGCCAGGCGCCGGCTTTTGCTCCCGCATGACCGCAATGGCGTCACACGTTAAACTCCCGCCGTGAATACTCCTACCTACACCGCCCAGCAACTCGCCGATCAGTTCGGCCTGCAGGTCCATGGCGACCCGAGCACCGCCATCCATGGCGTGGCCACCCTCGCCCATGCCGGTGCCGGCCAGCTGACCTTCCTTGCCAATCCGCGCTACCGCGCCCAGCTGGCCGACAGCCAGGCCGGCATCGTGGTGCTGCGCGCCGAGGATGCCGATGCAGCACCCGGTACGGCCCTGGTTGCCAAGGATCCTTACACCACCTTTGCCAAGATCGGCGCGCTGTTCGACATCGCCCCGACCCGCCCGCCCGGCATCCATCCCAGCGCTGTGATCGATCCGCAGGCGCAGGTCGCCGCCAGCGCCCACGTCGGTCCGTTCGTCACCATCGGCGCACGCAGCGTCATCGGCGAGAACTGCATCATCGGCGCCGGCAGCATCATCGGCGAAGACTGCACCCTCGACAGCGGCTGCGAACTGATCGCCCGCGTCACCCTGGTCACCCGCGTCAAGCTGGGCAAGCGCGTGCGCATCCATCCCGGCGCCGTGCTGGGCGCCGATGGCTTCGGCCTGGCCATGGACGCTGGCAAATGGATCAAGGTGCCGCAGCTTGGCGGCGTGCGCATCGGCGACGACTGCGAGATCGGCGCCAACACCTGTGTCGACCGTGGCGCGCTGGAAGACACCGTGCTGGCCGAGGACGTCCGCCTGGACAACCTGGTGCAGATCGCACACAACGTGCAGATCGGCGCCCACTCGGCCATCGCGGGCTGCACCGGCATCGCCGGCAGCGCCAAGATCGGCCGTTACTGCCTGCTCGGCGGCGCCGTTGGCGTCGTCGGTCATCTTGAAATCTGCGACAAGGTCGTGATCACCGGCAAATCGGTGGTCCGCAACTCCATCACCGAGCCGGGCGAGTATTCCTCCGGCACGCCCCTGACCGACAACCGCACGTGGCGCAAGAATGCCGCGCGCTTCAAGCAGCTCGATGCACTGGCCCGTCGCATCCTGTCTGTGAGCAAGGAGAAAGAATGAGCCACACCCAGACCCTGCCGGACATGGCGCAGATCCAGACGCTGCTTCCGCACCGCTACCCGTTCCTGCTGGTGGACAAGGTGGTGTCGATCGACTACGAGAAGCGCACGATCGTCGCGACCAAGAACGTCAGCATCAACGAGCCGTTCTTCCAGGGCCACTTCCCGGGCCAGCCGATCATGCCCGGCGTGCTGATCATCGAAGCCATGGCCCAGGCCGGCGGCGTGCTGACCCAGTTGACGCTGGGCCGCGATGCACAGTCCAAGCTGTTCTACATGGTCAAGGTCGACAAGGCCCGCTTCACCAAGCAGGTGGTGCCCGGTGATGTGCTGGAGATGCACGTGGAGATCAAGCGCGTGATCCGCAACATGGCCGTGTACGACTGTGTGGCCAAGGTCGACGGCGAAGTCGTCGCCTGCGCCGAGGTGCTGTGCGCCGGCACCCGCGAATGACCCTGGCTGGAGGTCCGAGATGAGCGACAACGCCCCCCTGATCCACCCCACTGCCGTGATCGATCCGTCGGCGCGCCTGGCCGACGATGTGCGCGTGGGCGCGTTCACGATCATCGGGCCGGACGTCGAGATCGGTGCCGGCACCGAGGTCGGTTCGCACTGCAGCATCCACGGCCCGACCCGGATCGGCCGAGACAACCGTTTCATCGGCCATGTCGCGGTCGGTGGCGAACCGCAGGACAAGAAGTACGGCGGTGAACGCACCGAACTGGTGATCGGCGACCGCAACGTGTTCCGCGAATTCGTCACCCTCAACCGTGGCACTGGCGGCGGCGGTGGCATCACCACCATCGGCGATGACAACTGGATGCTGGCCTACACGCACGTGGCCCACGATTGCCACGTCGGCAACTTCTGCGTGTTCTCCAACAACACCACGCTGGCCGGGCACGTGACCGTGGGTGACTACGTGATCATCAGCGGCTTCGCCGGTGCGCATCAGTTCTGCCGCATCGGTGCGCACGCCTTCCTCGGCATGGGCGCGCTGACCAATGGCGACGTCCCGCCGTTCACCATGGTCGGCACCGACTCGCTGGGCCGCCCGCGCGGCATCAACAGCGAGGGCCTGAAGCGTCGCGGCTTCGATCCCGAGCGCATCACCGCCATCAAGCGTGCCTACCGCACGCTGTATGTGGCTGGCCTGCCGCTGGCCGAAGCCAAGGCACAGCTGGCCGAGCAGGCGCGCGACAGTGATGACGTCAAGTCGATGCTGGACTTCATCGAGCACACCGAGAGGCACCTGCTGCGATGAGCAGCGCGACCGGCCAGGCGCCGGCCGGCGCCGAGGTGATTCCGCTGGCCTCGATGGCCGGCAGCGTGCCTGCACACCGGGTGCTCAGCGAGCGCCCGTTACGGATCGCGCTGGTCGCCGGTGAAGCCTCCGGCGACCTGCTCGGCGCAGGCCTGGTGCGCGAACTGAAGGCCCGCTTCCCGCATGCCGAATTCGCCGGCATCGGCGGCGATGCCATGCGCAGCGCCGGCTGCCAGACCTGGCACGATGCCAGCGAACTGGCGGTGATGGGCCTGACCGAAGTCCTGCGCCATCTGCCGCGGCTGCTCAAGCTGCGTTCGGCCTTCCGCCAGCGTGCGCTGGAGTGGCAACCGGACGTATTCATCGGCATCGACGCACCGGACTTCAATCTGGGCATCGAACGCTGGCTGAAACAGCGTGGCGTGCGCACCGTGCACTACGTCAGCCCCTCGGTGTGGGCATGGCGCGAGAAGCGTGCCGAGAAGATCGGCAGCAGCGCCGACCTGGTGCTGTGCCTGTTCCCGATGGAACCGCCGATCTACGCCAAGCACGGCATCGACGCACGCTTCGTCGGCCATCCGATGGCCGATGACATCCCGCTGCACGTCGACCGGGAAGCGGCCCGGATCGAGCTCGGCCTGCCCGCCTCCGCCAAGGTGCTGGCCGTGCTTCCCGGCAGCCGCCTGGGCGAGATATCCAAGCTCGGCGAAGCCTTCTTCGAGGCCGCCTGGCAGGTATCCGAGCGCATTCCCGGCCTGCACGTGGTGGTGCCGGCGGCCAATGCGGCCTGCCGGCGCCTGATTGAAGAGCAGTTGTCACGCTCGGCGCTGCCGGTGGCCTATTCGCACGTGCTGGACGGCCAGGCGCGCAACGCGATGATCGCCGCCGACGTGGTGGTGCTGGCCTCCGGTACCGCCACCCTGGAGGCGATGCTGGTGAAGCGTCCGATGGTGGTCGGCTACCGGGTCAACGAACTGACGTACCGCCTGGTGAAGGCGCTGGGGTTGATCAAGGTCGACCGCTTCGCCCTGCCCAACATCCTGGCCGGCCAGGACCTGGCGCCAGAGCTGATGCAGCACGACTGCACGCCGGAAAAACTGGCCGCCGCCATCCAGCAGTGGTTCGACCACCCGCAGCGGATCGCCGACCTGCAGGGCACCTACGCGCGCCTGCATGAACGGCTGCGCCGCAATGCATCGGCGCGCGCAGCCGATGCCGTTGGCGAGCTGCTGGTGCGCGGCCAGGAAAAGGCATGAGCCGCCGCCACGCGGCAGCCGCCAGCCTGGCCTTGTTCGATGGTGCCGCGGTGATCGACCCCGGCCACCGCATCGCCGGTGTCGACGAAGCCGGACGCGGACCGCTGGCCGGCCCCGTCGCAGTGGCAGCGGTGGTGTTCGACCCGCAGCGGCCACGACTGAACGGCCTGGATGATTCCAAGCAGCTGACCGCGGCCCGCCGCGAGCAGCTGCATGACCGCATCCTCGACCGCGCCCTGGCCTGGCACGTGGTGCTGGTGGACGTGGAAGCCATCGATCGCCTGAACATCTATCAAGCCACCCTGCAGGGCATGCGCGATGTGGTCGCGGCGGTGGCCCACGTGGCCGGCTTCGCCCGCATCGACGGCAACGTGGTGCCCAAGGGGCTGGTGCTGCCGGCGCAGGCGCTGGTCGGCGGCGATGGCATCGACCGCGCGATCATGGCGGCCTCGATCCTGGCCAAGGTTTCGCGCGACCGCTACATGCTGGACCTGCACGCACGCCACCCGCAGTACGGTTTCGACCAGCACAAGGGCTACGGCACCCCGGCGCATCTGGCCGCCCTGCGTGAACACGGCCCGTGCGCGGAGCACCGGCGCAGCTTCGCCCCGGTGCGCGAGTGCCTGGAAGTACCGGCCACCACCGCGATCGCCTGAACGTCCGCCGGGCATGGCCCGGCGCTACCACGGCAACATGAACGCCCCCGGTAACGCCGTGCCATGCCCGGCGGCACTCGCGATATCGCGCACCGTCAAGTCCTTGTCGCAACCCCCTGCCCTCGCTACCCTGACCGGGCACTCCAGCGCTTCCCGACCCCGGCGACGATTCCCGCGTCTGCACCCGGGGCCTGCGCGCTCCAACCTGGTCCGGCATGTCCAACTCCCGCTTCGTACATCTCCACGTCCACACCGAGTTCTCGCTGGCGGACTCCACCATCCGCGTGCCGGCCAAGCCGGACCAGGCTGACCCGAAGAAGGCCAAGCAGGCCAACCTGCTGTCGCGCTCGGTCGAACTGGGCCTGCCTGCGCTGGCGGTGACCGACCTCAACAACCTGTTCGCCCTGGTCAAGTTCTACAAGGCCGCCGAAGGCGTGGGCATCAAGCCCATCGCCGGCGCCGACGTGATGATCGCCGAAGAAGGCCAGGACCCGTGGCGGATGACCCTGCTGTGCCGCGACCGCGAGGGCTACCTGAGCCTGTCGCGGCTGCTGACCCGTGCATGGATGGAAGGCCATCGCCCCGAGGGCGGCGTGGCGGTGCATCCGGACTGGCTGAAGGCCGGCAACGCCAACCTGTTCGCTCTGGCCGGCCGTGAGAGCCTGGCCGGGCGCCTGGCCCTGGATGGCAAGCATGATCTGGCAGAGCAGCAACTGGCCGACTGGCAGCGCGTGTTCGGTGACGGCCTGCACCTGGAGCTGACCCGCACCGGCCGCGATGGCGAAGAGAGCTTCAACCAGTTCGCGCTGATGGCCGCCGGCCAGCGTGGCCTGCCGGTGATCGCCAGCAACGACGTACGCTTCCTGTCACCGTCCGATTTCAGCGCGCACGAAGCACGCGTTTGCATCTCCACCGGCCGCGTGCTGGATGACCCCAAGCGCCCGCGCGAGTACAGCGACCAGCAGTACCTGAAGTCGGCCGAAGAGATGTGCGCGTTGTTCGCCGACATTCCCGATGCGATCGACAACACGCTGGCGCTGGCCGAGCGCTGCAACATCGAGATGCGCCTGGGCACCTACTTCCTGCCCGACTATCCGGTGCCCGACGAGGAGACGCTGGACAGCTGGATCCGCAGCGAGTCGCGCAAGGGCCTGGCCGCACGCCTGGAAAAGAATCCCATCGCGCCCGGCATGACCGCGCAGGATTACAGCGACCGCCTCGAGTTCGAGCTGGACACCATCATCAAGATGGGCTTCCCCGGCTACTTCCTGATCGTGGCCGACTTCATCCAGTGGGGCAAGGCACAGGGCATTCCGATCGGCCCGGGCCGTGGTTCGGGTGCGGGTTCGCTGGTGGCCTGGGCACTGCAGATCACCGATCTGGACCCGCTGCCGTACAACCTGCTGTTCGAGCGCTTCCTCAACCCCGAACGCGTGTCGATGCCCGACTTCGACATCGACTTCTGCATGGACCGCCGCGACGAGGTCATCGACTACGTTGCGCGCAAGTATGGCCGCGAGCGGGTCAGCCAGATCATCACCTACGGCACCATGGCGGCCAAGGCGGTGGTGCGCGACTCCGGTCGCGTGCTCGGCTTCCCCTACGGCCTGGTCGACGGCGTCGCCAAGCTGATCCCGAACATCCTCGGCATCTCGCTGAAGGATGCGATGGGTGAGGGCAAGGACAGCGAGATGGCTTCGCCCGAGCTGATCCAGCGCTACCAGAGCGAGGACGACGTCCGCGACCTGATCGACCTGGCACGGCAGCTGGAAGACCTCACCCGCAACGCCGGCAAGCACGCCGGTGGCGTGGTGATCGCGCCCGAGCCGTTGAGCGAGTTCTGCCCGCTGTTCGCCGAACACGATGAAGACGGCCGCGGCAAGAATCCGGTCACCCAGTTCGACAAGAACGACGTTGAAGAAGTCGGCCTGGTGAAGTTCGACTTCCTCGGCCTGCGCACGCTGACGATCATCGACTGGGCGGTGAAGGCGATCAACAAGCGCCACGAGCGCGCCGGCATTCCGCCGGTGGACATCACCCAGCTGCCGCTGGACGATGCGCCCACCTACAAGGACATCTTCGCCTCGGGCAATACCGGTGCGGTGTTCCAGTTCGAATCCTCGGGCATGCGCCGCCTGCTGAAGGACGCCAAGCCCGACCGTTTCGAAGACCTGATCGCGCTGGTGTCGCTGTACCGACCCGGCCCGATGGACCTGATTCCCTCCTTCGTCGACCGCAAGCACGGGCGCGAAGACGTGGAGTATCCCGATCCGCGCACCGAGCGCATCCTGCGCGACACCTACGGCATCATGGTGTACCAGGAGCAGGTGATGCAGATGGCGCAGATCGTCGGCGGCTACTCGCTGGGCGGCGCCGACCTGCTGCGCCGTGCGATGGGCAAGAAGGTGCCGGCGGAAATGGCCAAGCACCGCGAGATCTTCCGCGAAGGTGCGGCCAAGGACGGCGTCGGCGAAGCCAAGGCCGATGCGATCTTCGACCTGATGGAGAAGTTCGCCGGCTACGGCTTCAACAAGTCGCACGCCGCCGCCTACGCGCTGGTGAGTTACCAGACGGCCTGGCTCAAGCGCCATTATCCGGCCGAGTTCATGGCCGCGACGCTGTCTTCGGACATGGACAACACCGAGAAGGTGGTCGGTTTCCTGGACGAGGTGCGCAACCTTGGCCTGACCGTGCTGCCGCCGAAGGTGAACCAGTCCGCCTTCATGTTCGAAGCGGCCACGCCGGACACCATCCAGTACGGCCTGGGAGCGATCAAGGGCGTCGGCCAGGGTGCCTGCGAAGCGGTGGTGGAGGAACGCCTGCGCGGCGGTGACTACACCGATCTGCTCGACTTCTGCACCCGCATCGGTTCGGCCAAGCTCAACCGGCGCACGCTGGAAGCAATGATCAACTGCGGCGCGCTGGATGAGCTGGGCCACAACCGGGCCTCGCTGATGCTGCAGCTGCCGGAAGTGATCAAGGCCACCGAGCAGATGGCGCGCGAGCGTGCGTCCGGCCAGAACTCGCTGTTCGGCGGCCCCGAGCCGGGCGTGCGGGCCATCCACCTGGAGCTGCAGGAAACCGACGAATGGCCGTTGCTGCAGCGCCTCAACGGCGAGCGCGACACGCTGGGCTTCTACCTCAGTGGCCACCCGTTCGACCCGTGGCGCGATGATGTGCGCGATCTGGTCGGTACCGACCTCGGCTCGGTGGAGAAGATCTGGAGCGCCAACAGCAACAGTGGTGGCGGCGAGAAGCGCTGGCGTCCGGAAGTGCAGACCGTGCTTGCCGGCCAGGTGGTCGGCGTGCGCCGCAAGGGCGAGAGCCAGATCTTCATCCAATTGGAAGATGGCCGTGGCCGCGTCGAATGCAGTGCGTTCTCCGATGCCATGGCCGAGTTCGGCCACCTGATGACCAAGGACCGTATCCTGGTAGTCAAGGGCGGCCTGCGCGAAGACGAATTCAATGGCGGCTTCGCACTGCGCATCCGCCAGTGCTGGGACTTCGACGAGGTCTGTGCGAACTACGCCACGCGCCTGTCGCTGCGGCTGGACCTGCGCCATCAGCGGCCGGTGTGGGAGCGCATCGACGCCCTGCTGGACCGCCATCGCCCCGGCCGCACGCCCCTGCGCCTGGACCTGCTGCTGAAGGGCCCCGATGGCGGCATCGCCGGCATGCTCGATGTTTCCGGGCAGAGCGCGGTGCGCGTCGATTCCAGGCTGATGGAGGCGCTGCGCGCCGAACCGGCAGTGCGCACGCTGAAGGTGCGCTACAGCCCGCCATGGGCCAGCTGAGGCTCGCCCCACCCCGTTTCCGCTTTCCCGCTGCATACGTCAAGGACGATTGCCCGTAATGAAGAACCTGCTGTTGCCGATGATGGCCGCGCTCGCGCTGGCCGGCTGCTCCTCCAAGGTCGATTTCGAGATCGACAACCCGACCGATGCGCCGCTGGCGATCAGCATCGATGGCAAGGACCTGCCGGTGGCTGCGCACGCCTCGCGACCGATCAGCCTGGCTGCCGGTGAGCATCACCTGCACACCGACCGCCTGGGCGAGGTGCGCTTCATCGTCTATGCCGACGGCCGCGGCGGCCTGATCAATCCCAGCCTCAGCGAGTACGTGACAGCGCGCGAGATCTATGTGACCGGCGAGGACAAGCTGAAGAACTTCGGTGTCAGCGGCCTGGGCATCGAGCTGGGCGGTGTCGAGTTCAAGGGACCGTTCGAAAAGCACCACGGCCTGTTCATCGACAAGACCTGGAACTTCGGCGTGCGCGAGCCGTTCCCCGAGGAACAGGTGGTTGCGCACGTGGATTCGACCGGTGGCAGGATCAGCACCAAGATCTTCACCGCGCCGGAATTCATCACCTACATCGAGGCCAGCATGGGCGAACCCGGTGCCTACAAGCGCGAGCAGCCCGCCGGCTACGTGGCCCCGGCCTACACGCTGGAACCGGCTCCGGCGCTGCCCGCGCTGGACCCGGCCTTCGAGGCCCATGCCGGTCCGGTGCGCGACCTCTATGCCCGCTGGCTGAAGGCCACCACGGCCAGCGAGCAGAAGGCCCTGCGCAAGGAAGACTTCCAGGCGCAGATGGCCTTCACCCAGGCCACCATGACGCTGGGTGCGAAGCTGCCGGTGGCGGCCAACCAGGCCTACAACGACTTCGTGACGATCCGCAGCACCGAAATGGCCCGCAGCGCGCTGGTCCTGCCCTGAACCGGCGGCCAGCGGCTCGACTGGCGCCGCCGGCCCCCACTGCGCTACCGTCGGCTTCCAGACGAAGGCGTACGGGCCGTTCCTGCGCATTCGGCTAGAATTCCCCTCTTCTTTACACGACGGCTTCCGATGAATCCGAACTACCTCGACTTCGAGCAACCCATCGCCGACCTGGAAGCCAAGATCCAGGAACTGCGCAACGCCAGTGCCGGGCCGGCGGTCAATGTCGAGGCCGAAGTGCATGCGCTGCAGGACAAGCTGCGCGTGCGTACCGCACAGATCTTCCGCAACCTGACCTCGTGGCAGGTGCTGCAGCTGGCCCGCCATCCGTCGCGCCCGTACACCGCCGACTACATCCGCATCATCTGCGATGAGTTCCAGGAACTGGCCGGCGACCGTGCCTTCGCCGACGACAAGGCGATCATGGGCGGCCTGGCCCGCATCAATGGCCGCTCGGTGATGGTCATCGGCCACCAGAAGGGCCGCGACACCAAGGAAAAGATCAAGCGCAACTTCGGCATGCCCAAGCCGGAGGGCTACCGCAAGGCGCTGCGCCTGATGAAGATGGCCGAGCGTTTCGGCCTGCCGGTACTGACCCTGATCGACACCGCCGGCGCCTGGCCAGGCATCGATGCCGAGTCGCGCGGCCAGTCCGAAGCGATCGCGCGCAACCTGATCGAAATGGCCGAGCTGAAGGTGCCGATCATCTGCACCGTGATCGGTGAAGGCGGCTCGGGCGGCGCACTGGCGCTGGGCGTGGGCGATCGTACCGTGATGCTGGAATACGCGGTGTACTCGACCATCACCCCGGAAGGCTGTGCTTCGATCCTGTGGAAGGATGCCGGCAAGGCCAAGGATGCCGCCGAGCAGCTGGGCCTGACCGCCCCGCGCCTGAAGGACCTGGGCCTGGTCGACAAGGTCGTACGCGAGCCCACCGGCGGCGCCCACCGCAACCCGACGCAGATGGCCAAGCGGTTGAAGGCCGTGCTGCTGAACGAGCTGGACGCGCTGGATGCGCTGTCCACCGAAGAACTGCTGGACCAGCGCTACAAGCGCCTGCGCAGCTACGGCACTTACGAAGCGGCCTGAGCCTCTGCTCGAGGCGTTACTTTTCTTTTTGCGAAAAGAAAAGTAACCAAAAGAAACGCTCCGCCAGCCGCGAGCCGGTGTGCTCTGCACACCGGTTCCCTGCGCTCCTCAGTCCCCTGATTCACCGAGAAGCACAGGGCACCGGTGCGTAGCACCGGCTCGCGACCTGGCGGCGTGTTCTTTGGTTACTTTCTTGCACGAGCAAGAAAGTGACATGTTCGAGAGCTCCAGATCTCAGAACGGCTTGGCCAGCACCAGCCAGACGATCGGGATGAAGGCCAGCAGCGGGATCTCGTTGATCCAGCGCAGCGCGCGCGACGACGGCAGCGCCCTGCCCCTGGCCACGCCCTTCAGCAGCCGCCCGATCCAGATGAAGTACGCCAGCAGCACCACCACCAGGCCCAGCTTGGCGTGCAGCCACCCTGCGCCACCCGGGGCGACCATGGTCGGGAAATCCGGAATCACCTTGTAGCCCAGCCACAGCACCAGGCCGAGCACGAACGCCAGGCCGAACATCGAATGGCCGAAGCGGTACAAGCGCATGCCCATCAGCTGCAGGCGCTCGACCACCGCCGGCTGCCCCGCCGTCTCGGACAGGTTCACCAGGATGCGCGGCAGGTAGAACACCGTGGCCATCCACGCCACCACGAACACGATGTGGAAGGTCTTGACCCAGTAGTAGCTCTGCATGCGCTCGCTCCGGCGGCTGGCGTGGATGTGCGCGTATTGTCGCAGTAGAGCCAGCCCATGGGTGGCTGGCGCGACACATCGACGCATGACGTGCTGCAACGCCGTACGATAGACGCCGATTTCACGACTGCACCCGAACGCCATGGACAAGACCTACGACGCCGCCTACTTCCAGCGCTGGTACCGGCACGCCGACATCGGCAGCAGCGCGCGCCTGGCGCGCAAGGTCGCCCTCGCCGTGGCGACGGCCGAGTACTACCTGGAACGACCGATCCGCAGCGTGCTGGACGTCGGCTGTGGCGAAGGGGCGTGGCGCGCGCCGCTGCTGAAACTGCGTCCGAAGGTCGAATACCTCGGTTTCGACAGCAGCGAGTACGCTGTGCGCCGCTACGGCCGGACCCGCAACCTGCACCTGGCCAGCTTTGGCGATTTTGCCTGGCTGCGACCCTGCGCCCCGGTCGACCTGCTGGTCTGTTCGGACGTGATGCACTACGTGTCCAACCGCGAATTGCGCGCAGGCCTGGCCGGTGTCGCCGAGCTGACCGCAGGCGTTGCGTTCCTGGAGACCTTCGCCGCCGAAGATGAATTCGAGGGCGACCACGACGGCTTCCAGTCGCGCCCGGCCCGCTGGTACCGGCGCGAGCTGGCCCGCCAAGGCTTGCAGGCAGTCGGGTCCCACCTCTGGCTGGGGCCAGCGCTGGCCACCGAAGCGACTGCGCTGGAACAGGCGGCCCGCTGAATACGGGCAGTGCGTCTGCTTAACGTCCGGGACAGCCGGATGCGCTATGCTGCGCGGCAACATAAGACCATACATATTCGGTCGGCATGCTCTATCAACTGCACGAACTGACCCGCAACCTGCTCGCCCCCTGGGTGCACCAGGCCCAGGCCAACGCCAAGTTCTTCGCCAACCAGGGACACTGGTGGTCGCAGATGCCCGGCGCTGATCGCCTGGCCGCGGTCAATGAGCTGTTCCATCGCATCGGCAAGGATTACGAGAAGCCCGAATGGGGCATCAACGAAATCGAGGTCGAGGGCGAGCGCGTGCCGATCGTGGTGCACGAGGAACTCAGCAAGCCGTTCTGCAAGCTGCTGCGCTTCAAGCGCCACAGCAACGAAGCCGACCAGCTGCACACCATGCTCAACCAGCCGTTCGTGCTGGTGGTGGCGCCGTTGTCGGGCCATCACGCCACGCTGCTGCGCGACACCGTGCGCACGCTGCTGCGCGACCATCGTGTCTATGTGACCGACTGGGTGGACGCGCGCATGGTGCCCGGCAGCGAGGGCGAGTTCGGGCTGGACGACTACATCGCCTACATCCAGGAGTTCATCCGCCATCTCGGCGTGGAGCGCCTGCACGTGGTCAGCGTCTGCCAGCCGACCGTACCGGTGCTGGCCGCGGTTTCATTGATGGCCAGCCGCGGCGAAGCGACACCGCGCACGCTGGTGATGATGGGAGGCCCGATCGACGCGCGCTGCAGCCCGACCGCGGTCAACAACCTGGCCACGCAGAACCCGTTGTCGTGGTTCGAGAACAACGTCATCCACACCGTGCCGGCCAGTTATCCTGGTGCCGGCCGCCGCGTGTATCCCGGTTTCCTGCAGCACGCCGGCTTCCTGTCGATGAATCCCAGCCGCCACTTCAGCTCGCACTGGGATTTCTACACCGACCTGGTGAAGGGCGACCTGGAAGATGCCGACGCGCACCGTCGCTTCTACGACGAGTACAACGCGGTGCTGGACATGCCGGCCAAGTACTACCTGGACACCATCTCCGTGGTGTTCCAGGACTTCCTGCTGCCGCGTGGCGAGTGGGTGGTCAACGGCGAAAAGGTCGACCCGTCGGCAATCCGCGATACCGCGCTGCTGAGCATCGAAGGCGAGCTGGACGATATCGCCGGCCTCGGCCAGACCGAAGCGGCGCAGGCACTGTGCAGCGGTATACCGGCCGAACGCCGTGAACACTTCATCGTGGATGGTGCAGGCCATTACGGCATCTTCAGCGGCCGCCGCTGGCGCGAAGTGGTGTACCCGAAGGTGCGTGACTTCTTCGCCGCGCATGCCGAAGCCCCGGCCGCGAAGGCCACGAAGAAGAAGAGCAACGTCACCCCGCTGCGCCGCAAGGCGGGGTAGCACCATCGCATTCGCGCTGTCGCTCCCACGATGCGCCGCGCGCATCGTGGGCCCCTGCCGCACCATTCATCCAATCCCCCGCCGCTTCGCGGCCGCCCCCTGACTCAGGGGGCTCTGCTCCAGCACGCGTCCGCGCCAAGCGTTCTGGGCCCATGCCCTTACAGGCGCACCAGCAGGTTCTTGGCCAGCATGCCGTGCAGCTTGCCGATGCCGCGTGCCAGGTGCATCGTCAGCAGCAGCAGCAACACACCCACCGCTGCTACCCCGATCGCCACCAGCGGCGAGGCCGCCATCGGCAGTACGTTCACGTCGTTGATGTAGATGCCGGGGATGTCGCCGCTGAAGATCGCCGCCACCGGTGCCCAGATCAAGCCCAGCGACAGCGACAGCAGGGTCACCGCGATGGTGAAGTAGATGATGCCCAGCGGCAGCATCAGCACGAAGTACAGCAGGGTCAGCCAAGTGCGACCATCGGTGAACATGTCGCCGATACGCTGCAGCCAGCTGCGGCTGCGGTCGGTGTACTGCGGCCGGCGCGGCATGCGCTCGCCCAGCAGCGCTTCCACCAGCCGCCCTTCCAGCAACGCCAGTCCACGCACCGAGCCGAAGAACAGCACGGTCAGCGGGACGCCGATGATCAGGATCAACAGGCCCAGCGACAGCGACAGGCCGGTGACCACCCAGGTGAAGAAGAAGATGCCGGTGGCCAGCGACAACAGCATGTAGAACAGCGCGCCGTAGGTGTGCGGATCCGTCACCACGCCGAAGAAGCGCGCCAGCAACGAGCGTTGCATGGGTGCTGCCGGCTGCGCCGCCGGTGCCGCACCGCTGGCCTCGGCCGCTGCACGCAGCACTGGGCCGGTGTCGGCCCGCGGCGTGCGCAGCGCGCGGTTCACCGTGAGCTCGGTTTCGCGATAGATCTCCGCCACCTCGTCCGGTGCACCGTAGCTGCCGGCGACGTCGGCGATCACCTCGGCTTCGCTGCGGCCGGGTTGCGCCGCCAGTTCCGAGCGCAGGTATTCCTCGGCGTCGTACAGGGCGTCCTGCACCATCGCCGGATCGGCACCGTCCAGCGCCGCACGCAGCTGCGCCAGGTACTGCGGGATGGTGCTGGGCAGACGGATGCCTGCCAGGTCCAGGTCGTTCATTGCGGTATCCCCTCCAACACGGAATCGACGGAATCACGGGTGTCGCGCCAAGCCTGGCGCCATTGCTGCAGCACCTCCCGGCCACGCGCGTTGATGCGGTAGTAGCGGCGCGGCGGCCCGCTGCTGGACGGCTCCACATGGCTCTCCAGCAGGCCGGCGCCCTCCAGGTTGCGCAGCACCGGGTACAGCGCGCTCTGCTTGCCACTGAGCACGCCCTCGCCCACCCGTTCCAGCTCCTTGGCGATCAGATAGCCGTACAGCGGCTCACCTGCGCGGGCCAGCACTGCCAGCAGGGCCAGTGACACGGTTCCGGCGCTGAGCTCCTTCTGGAACTTCTTCAGGTGGACATCGTCCTCGGACATGACCGGCCCTCCACTACGTTGAAGTCCACAGTAGTGCGAAGTTCGGTATAGCGAATGTGTCGTTAGTCATCCTGCCGGTTGGCGTGGCCGTGCCGCTCGCGCAGAATCGAGGCCTCGTTCATGTTCCGGGGATCCCATGCCGCACCGTCGACGCCTTGCCCTGACCGCCCTCGCCCTGGCCTGCCTGCTGCCTGCAATGGCCAGCGCAGCCACGCCCTACCGCAGCCCGCAGCAGATCCTCGATGCCTCGGCCGCCAGCGACTGGCGCACGCCGGACCCGGCCAACCTGCTGTACATGGACCTGCCTGCCGGGCGGGTGATCATCGAGCTGGCGCCGCAGTTCGCCCCACACCATGTCGCCAACATCCAGACCTTCGCCCACGAGCACTTCTGGGACGGCACCAGCATCTACCGTTCGCAGGACAACTTCGTGGTGCAGTTCGGCGATGCCGACGCCGACGATGCCGCCAAGGCCAAGCCGTTCGGCAGCGCGCAGCGCAAGCTGCCGGCCGAGTTCGAGCGTGCCAGCGCCGGCCTGAAGGTGAGCGTGCTACCCGACCGCGATGGCTGGGCAGCACAGACCGGCTTCGTCGACGGCTTCCCGGTCGGCCAGGACCCGCAGGCCGGCAAGGCTTGGCTGGCGCACTGCTACGGCATGCTCGGTGCCGGCCGCAGCAACGAGGAAGACAGCAGTATCGGTGCAGAACTCTACGTGGTGACTGGCCAGTCGCCGCGCCAGCTGGACCGCAACATCACCCTGGTCGGCCGCGTGCTGAAGGGCATGGAACTGCTCAGTGCGATCCAGCGTGGACCGGCACCGATGGGTTTCTACACCGACCCGAAGCTGCGCACACCGATCGTGTCGATCCGCAGCGCCAGTGACGTGCCCGCGGCCGAGCGCACGCCGATCCAGGTGCTGCGCACGGATTCAAAGACCTTCGCCGATACGGTGGAAGCGCGGCGCAACCGCGTGGATGATTTCTACAAGCGCCCTGCGGGGCATATCGACCTCTGCAATATTCCGGTGCCGGTGAAGTAACGCCGTCGCGGGTTCTGCGCGTGGCGCGTGCTGAAGGTGCTTCACCTTTCATGGGCGTTACTTTTCTTTGTACGCAAAGAAAAGTAACCAAAAGAAACGTTCCGCCGGTCACGAGCCGATGCGCGTTGCGCATCGGTGCCCTGCGCTCCTCGGCCCGTCGAGGGACGGCGCGGGAACTCGCTGCGCTCAGACACCCGCGCCTCTTCGCCCTCGCCGGACCTGCGGTGCTCGGCTCGCTCAAGGCGGACCCAGATCAAAGGCCGCAGCTGCACCCAGTAGATCCACGCCATGCGTGGATGCACTTGCTGTTGATCTTGACCTTCCAGCCCGCCTTGGGCGAGCCGAGCATCGCAGGGGAATCAGGGGCGAAGAGGTGCCGATGTCTGAGCGCAGCGAGTTCGGCACCGTCCCCTGATTCACCGAGAAGCGCAGGGCACCGACGTGCGAAGCACGGCGGCTCGCGACTTGGCGGCGCGTTTCTTTTGGTTACTTTTCTTTTCGCGCGAAAAGAAAAGTGACGCCCATGAACGATGAAACACCTTCAGCACGCGCCACGTGCAAAACACCTCAGCCCTTCTGACTCACCGCCACGCTACCCAGAATCAACGCACCGGCAATCAGCATCTGCAGCGTCACCGGCTCGCCCAGGAACAACCAGGCGAACGCAGCACCGAACAGCGGAACCAGATAGGTCACCGTTGACGCACGCGACGGGCCGATGCGGCCGATCAGGCGATAGAACATCAGGAAGGCGAATCCGGTGCAGACCACGCCCAGCGCGATCGCCGCGCCCCAGGCCTTGCCTGGGATCGGACCCTGCGGCAGATGCGTGAGCGCCATCGGCAACAACCACAATGAGGCGCACGACAACGTGGCAGCGGCGGCAGCAGCCGAAGGCAGACCGGTCATGTGCCGCTTCACCAGGTTCACGCCCAAGCCGTACAGCAGCGAGGCGGCGGCACCGGCCAGTACGGCCGTGCCGATGCTCAGCCCCGAGATCTTGGCCGTGGCCAGCACCACCACGCCGGCAAAACCGACCAGCAGCGCGCCGGCACGGCGTACACCGATCTTCTCGCCGAAGAACAGGAAGGCGATCAGTGCGGCAAACAGCACCGTCATCGCATTGCAGATCGCACCGATCGCAGCCGGCGCACGCTCTGCGGCGTAAGCGAACAGCACGAACGGCAACGCCGAATTGACCAGGCCGATCGGCGCCAACCACAACCAGCGGCGCGGCGGGAACTGCGCGCGTGCGCGCCACAGGAACGGCAGCAACACCAGTGCGCCCAGCACCAGCCGTACCTCGACCAGGGCGAACGGCCCGAATGAAGGCACTGCCACCCGCATGAACAGGAACGAGCAGCCCCAGATCGCGCCGAGCAGGGTCAATTCCAGCGGTGTGCGCCAATCACGCTCGGTCGCTTGGGGTATCGCATTCATGTGCTGTGTCCGTTGCTCATCGTGGCGCTGTTCCGGCCACACAGGATCAGCCGCAGACGCCCGCTGCACAAGCGCGTAGTATCGCTGCCAGCCACAAATATGGTTTGAGGCTGGACATGCTGCTACGCCCTTCCCTGCTTCCCGCCCTGGCCGTTTTCGCGGTCGCTGCGCGCCATCAGAACTTCGCCCAGGCCGCGCAGGAACTGCATCTGACCGCCAGCGCGGTCAGCCACCATGTGCGACGCCTGGAAGAGGTGCTGGCCACGCGCCTGTTCCTGCGCCATGCACGCGGGGTACGCCTGACCGCCGAAGGCCGGCAGTTGGCCGATGCCGCCAGCGCCGCGTTCACCGATGTCGCCGCCGTCGCCCACCATCTGCAGCCGGACGCGGACAGCGTGCCGCTGCGGATCGCGACGCTGCGCTCGCTGTCGTACTGCTGGCTGCTGCCACGGCTACCGCGTTTCACCCAGGCCCATCCACACATCCGCATCGAGCTGCACACCGGCAGTGGCCTGGACCGTTACGACGAGAACGGCCCGGAGGTCGGCATCCGCTACGGACTGGGCCAATGGCCCGGACTGCATGCGCAGCACCTGATGGACGACAACCTGTTTCCCGTCGCGTCCCCGGCGCTGCCGGGAGTCGAAGCGCTGCTGGACCCGGCACGCATCGCCGAGCTGCCGCTGCTGAGCGATCTGTCACCACAAGGCTGGCGCGATTGGTTCCGCCATGCCGGCGTGCGTCCGCCGTCACCGTTGCCGGCGATGCACACCTTTGCCGACAGTACCGACGCGATGCGCGCGGCGGTGTACGGCATGGGCGCGGTGCTGGCGCGTACCCACGTCGCCCAGCCGTACCTGCAGCGCCATGAGCTGGTACGCCTGCCTGGCCCTGCACTGAAGGCACGCTATGCCTATTACGTGGTGCATGCCGAAGGGCGGCCGCCCAGCCCCGCCGCACGGCTGTTCATCGACTGGCTGCTGGGCCAGGCAGCGGATGAGCGCACGCCGGTACCGGCGTTGCCGGACAGCCTGCTCGGCCGCCCGAGCACACCCGGCTGACTGCGCCCTCACCCGATCTTTGCCCAGCGCTGGCTAGGCTGCAGGCGAACCCCACAACGTGCTTCCGCCATGGCCCTGCTGCGACTGCGAATTACCGGAACCGAAGATGATGCCCGCGCGATCAGCGACCTGCTGCTCGGCCTGGAAGGCATCGAACACGTCGAAGAGACCGACGACCTGATGCCGCACATGGATGACGATGATTCCAGCTCGGCCGGCCTGTCCGACGACATCGGCCCGGGCACCCACGAACTGGAAGTGGAAGTAGGCAACGAGAGCACCGCGCAGAAAGTGCGCGATGCGGTGCAGGAACTGGCACTGGAACTGGATGTGTTCGTCGAATACGAGACCGACGAAGGCTGAGCGTTCGCCGGGCATGGCCCGGCGCCACCGGAACAGACGGCGCATGGCCGACGCTACCGACGTGCCTCGAGCATCGGGTAGCGCCGGGCCATGCCCGGCGAATACGCGGCGCGGTTCGATCAGGGCTTGCGGCGTCGGCGACGCCACCACGCCCGTACGCCCCAGGCCGCGATCAACGCCAGCACCGCCACCGGCAACAACGCGGCGGCGGCACGGATCAAAAATGCCACGCTGGTGCTGAGGATGCTGCCCGACTCGCTCAACGCTTCGCCGATTTCGCTGCGGCTGCGTTGGCCGGAGGTGGTGTCGAAATGCATCGTCACCAGCTGCGTATCGATGCGCCTGCGCTGCTGGGCGGCATCCTTGGTGGCCTGCTCCACCCCCGCTTCGATCTCCGACAGGCGCGTGGTGATCGCCATCAGATCCTCGATCTTCAGATCGCCGCGGTCCTGGTAGGACAGCAACCGCGCGTGCTCCTTCTCCAGCCGTGCCTTGGTCAGCGCAGTGTCGGCCACCTGCTGGGCCAGGTCCTCGGCACGCGTGTTGCGCGCCTGCAGCGTGCCGCCCTCGCCGGCCAGGCCGATCAACGATTCCACGCCCTTCGGCGCAATGCGTACCTTGACCTCGCCACTGGGCTGTTCGCCACTGCGCTGATCCACCTGCAGCACCGCGCACTCACCGAACTTCGCGTTCTGGCACGCCTGCGCGACCTGCTGGATGCGCGGGGCGATCTGCGCTGCTTCCAGCTGCACCTGTACATCGTGCTCATAGGCCAGGAACGCGCCTTCCGGCGAGGCCACGCCCGCTTCGGCGGCACCACCGGCATCGGCGGCCCTTTCACCCTGCTTGGCGCAGGCAGCCAGCGCGAGCAGTAATGCCGGCACGATCATCACGCGCGTCCACACGCGAGGAGCCGTCATCGCGAGGCTCCGTCGAACGAGGTGATCGACAATCCACCCAGCTCCACCTGTGGCAGGCAGCGCACGTTGATCGCCACCATCGGCAGGCCGCTGCGCGGATCCACTGCCTCGCTGTACGGCGCGGTGCCGCACTCACGGCAGTGATGGTGATCGATGTTATGGGTGTTGAACTGGTAGGTCGCCACGTCGGCGATATCGGTGCCCAGCTGGAAGGCCTCGCGCGGGGCGAACCAGAGCAGGCTGCCGCGGCGGCGGCACATCGAGCAGTTGCAGTCGATGACGTCCTTGATGGGGGCGTCGGCCTGCACGGTGAATGCGATCCTGCCGCAATGGCAGCTTCCCTGGTATTCCATGTCCCGCGCTCCGCTGGAGAGTCCTTGTATGCGCCCATGGTAATCCTATGGCACGGGGACAAAGCAGCCCCGGGGGCCTATGCTCGAGGATTGACCCCGTACAGGAATGCCGATGCGCCCGCATCTTCTTGCCCTCGCCCTCGTCGCCGCCCTCGCCGGTTGCCAGCCGGCCGATGCCCCGACCAACGGTTCCACCCCGGCCGCCAGCCAGCAGGCCGGAGATGCGGCGGTCGACGCCGCCTTCGCCGACCTGTCCAAGCGTGCCCTGGATACCTGGATGCAGCTGTCCCCGGTCAGTGCCACCCAGATCGGCGACCACCGCTATGACAGCGAGATCGACGACCTGAGCGCGGCCGGCCAGCAGAAGACCGTGGACGCCTACAAGGGACTGCTGGGCGAGCTGGACAAGATCGAGGTGGCCAAGCTGGGCCGCGAAAACCAGGTGGATGCAGCGATCCTGCGCAACCAGCTGCAGTCGGAAATCTGGAATGCCGAGGTCATGCAGTCCGGCAAGTGGGATCCGCAGCTGTACAACGGCGTTGCCGGCAGCGCGATCTACGGCCTGATGGCACGCGAGTTCGCGCCGCTGCCCGAGCGCCTGAAGGCCGCCACCGCGCGCATGGAGAAACTGCCGGCGATCTTCGCCCAGGCCCGCGAAAACCTGGATCCGGCACGCGTGCCGAAGATCCATGCCGAGACGGTGGCCAAGCAGAACAAGGGCATCCTCAGCATCGTCGATACCTTCATCACCCCGCACATCGGCGAGCTGCCGCAGGCCGACCAGCAGCGCCTGCAGGCCGCCATCGACGGCCTGAAGAAGGCCGTGGACGAACAGCAGACCTGGCTGGACAAGACCCTGGTGCCGAACGCCAAGGGAGACTTCCGCATCGGTGCGGAAAAGTACGACCAGAAGCTCAAGTTCGCGCTGAATTCCTCGCTGTCGCGGCAGGAGATCGGCGAGCGTGCACGCGCCGAACTCAAGCGCGTGCGCGAGGACATGTACGGCATCGCGCAGACCGTGCTGAAGGACAAGCCGGGCGCACCGGAAATGCCGGCGCAGCCGACCGACGAACAGCAGCAGAAGGCGATCGAGGCCGCGCTGGAGCTGGCCTACGCTGACAAGCCGGCGCGCGACAAGGTGGTCGACGACGCCAAGGCCGCACTGGAGCAGTCCACTGCGTTCGTCCGCGAGCACGACCTGATGACCCTGCCCGACGCGCCGGTGGACATCATCCTGATGCCGGAATTCCAGCGTGGCGTGGCCGTGGCCTATTGCGATTCGCCGGGCCCGCTGGACAAGAACCTGAAGACCTTCTATGCGGTTTCGCCGATTCCGGACGACTGGAACGACAAGCAGGTCGATTCGTTCCTGCGCGAATACAACTCGCGCATGATCCACCTGCTGAGTATCCACGAGGGCACCCCGGGCCACTACCTGGAAGGCTGGCATTCGGCCAAGTTCCCCTCCACCCTGCGCGCGGTGCTGCGCTCGGGCCTGTTCGCCGAAGGCTGGGCGGTCTACACCGAGCGCATGATGCAGGAGCAGGGGTACCTCAACAACGACCCGTTGTTCCACCTGGTGCAGCTGAAGTTCTACCTGCGCACGATCTCCAACGCGATCCTCGACCAGGGCGTGCACGTGGACAACTGGGATCGCGAGAAGGCGATGCACCTGATGACCCACGACGCCTTCCAGCAGGAAAGCGAAGCCTCGGGCAAGTGGGTGCGTGCGCAGCTGACCTCGGCTCAGCTGCCGACCTACTTCGTCGGTGCGCAGGAACACTTCGACACCCGCAAGGCGATGCAGGACAAGCTGGGTGACAAGTTCAACCTGAAGGCGTACCACGACCAGATGCTGTCCTACGGCGCACCGCCGGTGCGCTTCGCACGCCAGCTGATGCTGGACCAGCCGATCGAGTGATGGATCGGGTGTGAGGTGAAGGAAAACGGCCCGGGGAGACCCGGGCCGTTTCTTTATCCGTGTGGCACGGCATCCGCGCATGGCGTGGACCTACTGTTGCGCATCCACCATGCGGCGTTGGTCATCGCTCCGCAGCGACAAAGCCACCGGTCTGCCGTGCCCACAAGCGCGCGTACAGTCCGCCGGCCTCGATCAGCTCGGCATGGCTGCCGGTCTCGACAATGCGGCCCTGGTCCATCACCACCAGCCGGTCCATGCGCGCGATGGTCGACAGGCGATGGGCGATCGCGATCACCGTCTTGCCGCCCATCAGCTCGTCCAGGTTGTCCTGGATGGCCGCTTCCACTTCCGAGTCCAGTGCCGAGGTCGCCTCGTCCAGCACCAGGATCGGGGCGTCCTTCAGCAGCACACGGGCAATGGCGATGCGCTGGCGCTGGCCACCGGACAGCTTCACCCCGCGCTCGCCGACATGCGCGTCGTAGCCACGACGCCCTTCGCCGTCGACCAGCGTGTCGATGAAGGCCTCCGCGCGCGCCTTGGCCACGGCCGCGCGCAGCTGCGCGTCGGTCGCATCGGGACGGCCGTACAGCAGGTTGTCGCGGATCGAACGGTGCAGCAGCGAGGTGTCCTGGGTGACCACGCCGATCTGCTGGCGCAGGCTTTCCTGGGTGACGTAGGCGATGTCCTGATCATCGATCAGGATGCGACCGCTTTCCAGGTCATACAGCCGCAGCAGTACGTTCACCAGCGTCGACTTGCCGGCACCGGAGGGGCCGACCAGACCGATCTTCTCGCCCGGCTTCACCACCAGGTCCAGGCCGGCAATCACGCCGCCCTTCTTGCCGTAATGGAAATGGACATCCTGGAAGTGCACACCGCCACGAGTCACCTGCAGCGGCACCGCATCCTCGCGGTCCTGCACGGTCAGCGGCTGGGCGATGGTGGTGATGCCATCCTGCACGGTACCGATGTCTTCGAAGATGCCGTTGATGGTCCACATGATCCAGCCGGACATGTTGTGGATGCGGATCACCAGGCCGGTTGCCAGGGTGATCGCGCCGACGGTGATGTGTCCGCCGTTCCACAGCCACAGTGCCAGGCCACAGGTGCCGGCGATGAGGAAACCATTGACGATGGCGATGGTCAGGTCCATGCCGGTGGTGATCCGGGTCTGCGCGCGGTGCTTGACCGCCAGCTCCTGGATCGAATCGGCGACATAGGCCTGCTCGCGGCCGCCGTGGGCGAACAGCTTCAGGGTGGGAATGTTGGTGTAGCCATCAACGATGCGTCCCATCGCCTTGGAGCGCGCCTCCGAGGCGATCCAGGCCCGTTCCTTCGCGCGCGGCACGAAGTAGATCATGATCACCACGTAGGCCAGCAGCCACAGGATCAGCGGCACCATCAACCGCCAGTCGGCCTGCGCGAACAGGTACAGCGCGGTGCCGGTATAGACCACGATGTACCACAGCGAATCGACCATCTGCACTGCCGACTCGCGCAGCGAGGTGCCGGTCTGCATCACCCGGTTGGCCATGCTGCCGGCGAAGTCGTTCTGGAAGAAGCTCAGGCTTTGCCGCACCACGTAGTTGTGCATCAGCCAGCGCGATCGATTGCTCAGCCCCGGCACGATGGCCTGGTTGACCAGCAGGTTGTGCAGGCCGACCAGGATCGGGCGCGCGATGACGGTGATGAACAGCATCCAGCCGAGCGTATCGGCATGGCGCTGGAAGAAGTCCGCGCCGGGCTGCTCGGCAACCATGTCGACGATGCGACCGAGGAAATCGAACATCGCCACTTCCACCAGCGCCAGCAGCAGGCCGGCGACCAGGGTGGCCAGCAGCACCGGCCACACCGGCCGCAGGTAGTGCAGGTAGAACGGCACCACGTTGCGCGGTGGCATGCGCCCGTCAATGGGCGGAAACACCGGAATCAGGGATTCAAACCAACGGAACATCGCATTCCCTCGCCATCGATAGCCGGCGGAGTATCCCACGCCGCGTGTGTACGCCGGCCGACGATCACCACCGGTTCCGGGTGGCGCCGGGCCATGCCCGGCGGATCGCCTGCAACCGCGCTACGCGCTCGCCGGACGTGGGCCGGCGCTACCCGTCCGCTCGGCCAAACGATAGCGCCGCGCCCGGCGGCGTCATTTCACCGGCGTGAACAGCAGATCCTGGAAATCGAAGCTGAAATCGGTCAGGTCCGAGATCGGCTGCATGCGCACCTCGCGCACTTTTCCATCCGGGTCCAGGCTGAAATTGACGAAGGCATCGGCATTGAGCGAGCGGTCGTCCCAGCGCACGATGAAGGTGTCGTGCTGCCAGTGCTCCAGACGGCCGCTCAGCTGCGCGGTCTTTGCAAAGCGCAGGCGCAGGCCCTTGCCTTCCGCCGTCACCACCATGTCGCCATACCAGCGGTCGCGGTAGGTGGCCGCATACCCGGCCAGCGGCAACGACGGCCTGCTGCCCTTGTCACGCTCGGCCTGGTGCCTGGCCCACGCTTCGTCGGCCTTGTCCTGGCCCTTGGCCACGCCCTTGGCATAGGCATCCACCCAGTCGTGCTTTTCACCGCCAAGGTAGGCATCGAGCACGCTCAACGTGATCGCATTGAAGGCCGCACCCACTTCCTGGTTGGTCAGCACCACCACGCCCAGCTTCTCGCCCGGCACCAGGGTCAGCCGCGAAACCATGCCCGGCCAGCCACCGGTGTGCCAGACCAGCTTCTGCCCGCGGTAGTCGCTCAGGCTCCAGCCCTCGCCATAGCCGGCGAAGTTGGCCCGCGCCGGCGCCAGCTCCGGCACGCTCGGCGCCGGGATCGTCTGCGGCGTGATCATCTGCCACATCTGCTGCTGGCTCTTGGCGGTGAACAGCGCAGTGCCATCGGCCAGCTTGCCTTCGGCCAGCTGCACCTGCATCCAGCGTGCCATGTCGTGGGCACTGGAATAGATGCCACCGGCACCGGCATTGTTCGACCAGGTCAACGGTGCAACGGTGCGCAGGTCCTTGAAATCGTACTTGGCGTGGCCGACCGCAGCATTGTCGCCGGCCTTGAGGTGATCGGCGTTGTAGCGCGTGCCGGCCATGCCGACCTTGTCGAAGATGCGTGTCTGCAGGAACTGCTGGTAGCTCATTCCCGAAACGTGCTCGATCACCTGCTGGGCGACTGCATACAGGATGTTGTCGTAGGCATAGCGCTCGCGGAAACCGCCCTTCAGCGGCACCTGGCCGAGGCGCTGCACGACTTCGGCATTGCTGTAGGAGGTGGTCGGCCAGAACAGCAGGTCGCCCGCGCCCAGGCTCAGGCCGCTGCGGTGGGAAAGCAGGTCGCGGATCGTCATCTGCCCGGTCACGAACGGATCGGACATGCGGAACGATGGCAGGTGGTCGATCACCTTGTCGTCCATCTTCAGCTTGCCGTCCTCGGCCAGCAGATTCAGCGAGGTGGCAGTGAAGGCCTTGGTGTTGGAGGCGATGGCGAACAGGGTATCGGCCTCGACCGGCGCCGGCTTGCCCAGCTCACGCACGCCCCAGCCGCGTTCCAGCACCACCTGCCCGTCCTTGACCACGGCCACGGCGATACCGGGCACGTCGAACTGCGCGCGCACGCGCTCCACGGTCGCATCCAGGTCCTGCAGCTGCTGCGGGGTCGCCGCATTGGCCATGGTCGTGCACGCAAGCAGCACGGCTCCTCCGATCCAGGTTTTCATCCAGCACCATCTCCGAACAGGGGTAGCGGCCATGTGCAGGCCGTCACCGGGGTTTCGCGCGATGGTAACGGCCCCGGGTGCAGCCTGCCCTGTGCCATAGGAGGGGTGTCATGGGTGCGAACGGCCAGAGCAGCAACGGCTCCACCATCATTCCGTGCCTGCGTTACCGCGATGCGCTGGCGGCCATCGACTGGCTGCAGCGCGCGTTCGGTTTCCACGCGCAGGCCGTGCATGCCGACGGCGATACGGTGCATCACGCGCAGCTGGTATTCGGCCAGGGCATGATCATGCTCGGATCTGCCAGCAACAGCGGCGAATGGGCCAAGCTGGCGGTGATGCCCGATGAAGTCGGCGGCCGGCAGACCCAGAGTGCCTGCGTGATCGTCACCGATGTCGACGCCCACTATGCCCGGGCCAAGGCTGCCGGTGCGCGCATCGTCATCGACATTGCCGACCAGGCCTACGGTGGACGTGGCTATGCCTGCGCCGACCCGGAAGGCTACCTGTGGTGGTTCGGCAGTTACGATCCATGGCGGGCGGAACACACGCAATGACTGCACGGCAAGCGTCTGCGGCGCCGGTCCGCTGCGGTATCGGCGGCTGGGTGTTCCCGCAATGGCGTGGGGGCGCCTTCTATCCGCCAGGATTGATCCAGCGCGAAGAGCTGGCCTATGCCAGTCGTGCGTTGCGCTGCATCGAGATCAACGGCACCTTCTACCGCACCCCGACAGCGGCCCAGTGCGCGCAATGGGCAGCGCAGACGCCGGAAGGTTTCCGGTTCTCGATGAAGGCCCCGCGTCATCTGGTGCAGCGTCGCGACCTGTCGTCCACGATCGAGGCGGCCAGCGCGTTCCTGCAGGCGGCCGTCGCACTGGGCGACCGGCTGGGCCCGTTGCTCTGGCAGTTCGACCCGCAGCACCCGGCCGATGCCGCGGCGCTGGATGCCTTCATGGCACAGCTGCCCAGGCAGCTGGATGGAACGGGGTTGCAGCATGCGTTGGAGGTGCGCAACGCCAGCGTCCATGGGCCGGAACTGGTGCAAGCGGCGCGCCGGCATGGCGTGGGCCTGGTGATCGAAGACAGCGACGAATCGCCATTGCATGGCGACATCACCGCGGGCTTCGTCTATGCACGGATCAAACGCAGCCAGGCCCGACTGGCCGAAGGTCTTCCCCAGCCGATGCAGCAGCGCTGGGCCACGCGCGCGCGGTGCTGGGCCCGGGGTGAGGCGGTGGACGACCTGCCCTGCCTGGCCGCACCGTCCCCTGCCGCGCCGCGCGAGGTCTACCTGCTGTGCATCGGCGCCGGCAAGGTGCGCAATCCGGCGGCGGCGATGGCGCTGCAGCGGGTCATCGACGGCGCCAGCGGTCCACTGCCCACAGCAGTGTCCAGCCCAGCACGAACACCCCGCCGACGCGCAGCACGCTGAGGCCGAATGCGCGCGAACCGATCCGCTGTACTTCCAGGAACGGATACGGTGCGCTGCCCAGCCACGAGGCCGTGAGCATCGCCCAGCCCAGGTAGGCCAGCGGCACCAGCAGGACCACACCCAACGCACGCCAGCGCAGGCCACCATGTGGCAGCAGCGCCGCCCAACCGGCCAGATACAGCAGCGGCACCACGTAGTGCAAGCCGGCATCGGCCCACCATTGCAGGCCAGTTGGCTGCCACAGCCCCTGCAGCGCCAGCAGATAGATCAGGCCGGTCACGCCGATGCACAGTGCCAGGGTGGCGGCCACTGTAGGTCGCAGTGCGCGGCCGCTGCAGAGCCAGAGGCAGCCCAGGCACACGGCCAGATTGCTGAGGATGGTGAAGTAGCTGAAGAAGCGCAGGCTCGCCACGCCGGGTCCGCGGCTGGCGCCGATGCCGCGCATCAGCAGGGCAAACTGCAGCAGCAGCGATGCTGCCGCGACCAGCGCGGTCAACAGCGCCCAGCCGCGCAGCAGAAGAAAACGGGCAGCAGGCATGCACGGCTCCTTCGTGGCAACGCCGCGAGCATGCCACAGGCATCGCCGGCCGAGGCGGCTTGCCGCACAATACGCCGATGAGCACACCCGACACCCGCAAAGCGCTTTGGCAGATCCACTTCTGTGTCCTGCTGTGGGGCGTCACCGCCATCCTCGGCAAGTTGATCACCCTGCCGGCGCTGCCGCTGGTGTGGTGGCGGATGCTGCTGGTGGTGGCGATGCTGGCGTTGCTGCCGCGGGTCTGGCGCGGGTTGCGCACCTTGCCGCTGCGGCTGGTCGCCGGCTATGCCGGTATCGGCGCGCTGGTGGCCCTGCATTGGCTGACCTTCTACGGCGCGGTGAAGCTGGCCAATGCCTCGGTTGCCGCCACCTGCATCGCCCTGGCACCGGTGTTCACCTCGATCATCGAGCCCTGGGTGGCCAAGCGTCCCTTCCAGCTGCGCGAACTGGCCTTCGGCCTGGCGGTGCTGCCCGGTGTGGCGCTGGTGGTGGGTGGCGTGCCCGACGGCATGCGCCTGGGCGTGTTGATCGGTGCGCTCTCGGCCCTGCTGGTGGCAGTGTTCGGCTCGCTCAACAAGCGCATGGTCAGCCATGCAGATCCGCTGACGGTCACCGCACTGGAACTTGGCGCCGGCACGCTCACCCTGACCCTGCTGGCACCGCTGATGCCGTACCTGCTGCCAGCGCTGGCCAGCCCGTTGTGGATCGTTCCCGACCTGCACGACGGCATCCTGCTGCTGGTACTGGCTGGCGCCTGCACGCTGCTGCCGTTCGCCCTGGCGCTGGTCGCGCTGCGCCATCTCAGCGCCTACACCGTGCAGCTGGTCACCAACCTGGAGCCGGTCTACGCCGTGTTGCTGGCCGTGGTGCTGCTGCGCGAGCAGCACGAAGTCACCCCGTGGTTCTACCTGGGCGTGGCGATCATCGTCGGTGCCGTGTTCCTGCATCCGCTGCTCAACCGCCGCAAGCGCGTGCAGCATCCTGAACTCCTCGGAACATCCGAAGCGCGCAACATCGCCGATTGAGCGCGTCCGCGCACTGCGTGGATCTTCCCGGCACCCGTCTCAGCGCTGCGGCCAATGCCAGGCCGGTGCATCCAGCAGGCCCTGCCCGCTCAGCAGCGTGCGCCCGTGTTCCTTGTGCAGGTGCATTGAATGGCACTGTGGTGCCTGTTCCAGCGCGGCAATCAAGCGCGTGGCGTGCGATACCACCCAGACCTGGCTGCGTGCACTGGCGGCGATGATCAACCGTGCCAGCGCCGGCAGCAGGTCCGGATGCAGGCTGGTCTCCGGCTCGTTGAGCACCAGCAGCGGCGGCGGCCGTGGCGTGTGCAGGGCCGCGGCCAGCAACAGGAACCGCAGCGTGCCGTCGGACAATTCGGCCATCGACAATGGCCGCAGCAGACCGGGCTGGTGGAAGCGCAGCGCGAGCCGGCCATCCAGTTCCTCGAAGCTGACCGTCGCCCCCGGGAATGCATCCCCGATCGTCCGCGCCAGCGCCTGCGGATCACCGATTTCCAGGATCGTCACCCAGGCGGCGGCGAGGTCGCGGCCGTCGTGGTGCAGCACCGGGGTACGGGTCGCCATTGCCGGTTGTCGCGCCGGTGCATCGGCATCGCTGCGGAAGTGGTCGTAGAAGCGCCAACGGCGGATGTACTCGCGCAAGGTGATGGCTTCCGGCATGCGCTGTGGATCGCCCACCTGGGTGAACAGGCTGTCGAACAGCGAAAGACGGTCGTCCACCAGGTCCCAGCCGCGTGCGTGCCGCTGCCGCACCAGCGCACCGCGGCGGTCGACCAGCAGATTGGCGCTGCGCAGGAACGGCCCTGCCCAGATCGCTTCAGCCTTGATCTGCGGGTCCAGCGCGAAAGCTGATCGGCTCGGTGGCGGATAGCCGAGGTCGATGGCGTAGCCGAATTCATCGGTGGCGAAGCCCAGCTTGAGCCCCAACGATTCCTGGCGCGGCCCGCCCTGCAGCGGGATCTCACCGGCCAGCACGCGGCGGTCGATCTTTTCCGGACCGGCCCACAGCGCCGAGCCCAATCCACCCTCCCGCGCCAGTACCGCTGCAACACCGCCCTGCGCGGTTTCCGCCAGCAGGCGCAGCGCGCGGTACAGGCTGGATTTGCCACTGCCGTTGTCGCCGGTGACCACGTTGAGCCGCTGCATCGGCAGCACCAGCGCATGCAGCGATCGGTAATTGGCGATGGCCAGGGTCTGCAGCATGGTCGACGTCCTTGCGGTGAGACGTTGAGGGTGCCGTACGGGTATCGCAATGGCTGCGACTGCACGCAAAGGCCCGGGCCATCCACGCATCGCGTGGATCCACCGCAGCCGCGCGGGCGGTCAGGGCGCCACTTCCACCCGGTTGCGGCCGGCGCCCTTGGCCCGGTACAGCGCGGCATCGGCACGGGCCAGGGTCTGGTCAGACGTTTCACCGGGCTGGTGCTGTGCCACACCGATGCTGATGGTCACCGGGAAGCCCAGCGGCAGGTTGGACACGGCTACCCGCAGGAACTCGCATTGCAGTTCGGCGGTACGCAGGTCCGCGTCCGGCATCAGTGCCACGAATTCCTCGCCGCCATAGCGCGCAGCCAGGCCCCCACCGGCGAAGTGCGAGCGCAGCAGCGCCCCCAGTTCGGCCAGCACCCGGTCGCCGGTCGCGTGGCCCTGGAAATCATTGATGTGCTTGAAATGATCGATGTCCAGCAGGGCCACGCAGGTCTGCCGGTCCCGGCCATCGACGGCAATCACCGCCTCGTCCAGCGCCGCTGCCAGTGCCCGCCGGTTGGGCAGGCCGGTCAGGGCGTCGGTACGGCTCTGTTCGGCCAGGTCGGCATTCTGGGCCAGCAGCACATCGTGATACTCCGACAGCAGGCGTTCGTAATCGTTGCGCTCAAGCATGTGCCGCTGGATATCCAGGGCGAAACGGCGCAGCTCCATCACCACCATCACCTGCCGCGACAGCGCGGCCAGCGCTTCGGCCTTGTCGGTCGCCAGCTGCTGCGGCCGCGCGTCGAACACGCACAGGGTTCCCAGCGGCAGGCCGTCGCTGCTGATCAACGGCGCACCGGCATAGAAGCGCACATGCGGGTCGCCGGTCACCACCGGATTGTCGTGGAAGCGGACGTCCTGCAATGCATCCTCAACCACCATGATTTCCTGCGGCTGCAGGATCGCGTGGCCGCACATCGACTCGCTGCGCAGGTTCTCGGTCGCGGCGATGCCCTGCATCGACTTGAACCACTGGCGCTCGACGTCGATCAGGGTCACCGCCGCCATGGTCGTGCCACACACCGCCTTGGCGATGGCCACCAGGTCATCGAACGAGCGTTCGCGCTCGGAATCGAGGATCCGGTAGCGGTACAGCGCCTCCAGGCGCAGCGCTTCGTTGGCGGGCTTGTCGGGCTTGATCATGCAGCGTCACGTTCCGGCAGGGCGCCGCAAAGTCTAGCGGATGCGGGCGGCCAATCTGCATTGCGGTAGTGCCGGCCGTTGGTCGGCTCCCTGATGTTCATTGCCAGCACCGTGCAGTTGCCGGCCAGCGGCCGGCACTACCGGTCGTTGCTTACCAGTCCTGCTGCTGCGGCAACAGGCCGTGAAGCTCCTGCTCGGTCAGGTTGCGCCACTGGCCCGGCTTCAGTGCACCGATCTTGATGTTGTCGATACGTACGCGGCGCAGCTGGGTCACGCGGTAGCCGAACTCGGCCGCCATCAGCCGGATCTGCCGGTTCAGGCCCTGCTGCAGGGTGATGCGGAAACCGAACTTGGCGATGCGCGAGGTACGGCACGGCAGCGTCATCTGGTCGTGGATGCGCACGCCACGCGCCATGCCGCGCAGGAATTCGTCGGTGACCGGCTTGTTCACTGCCACCAGGTATTCCTTCTGGTGGCCGTTCTCGGCGCGCAGGATCTGGTTGACGATGTCGCCGTTGCTGGTCATCAGGATCAGGCCTTCGGACTCCTTGTCCAGGCGGCCGATCGGGAAGATGCGCTGTTCGTGGCCGACGAAGTCGACAATGTTGCCCTTCACCGTGCTTTCGGTGGTGCAGGTCACGCCCACCGGCTTGTTCAGCACGATGTACACGTGGCGGCGGGCGCCCGGCTTGCGGGCAGTGCGCACGCGCAGGGGCTGGCCGTCGACCAGCACCTTGTCATCCTCGCCGACCACCGCGCCGGTGCCGGCGGCATGGCCATTGACGGTGACCCGGCGGGCGGCGATCAGGCGATCGGCCTCGCGTCGGGAGCAGAAGCCGGTGTCGGCGATGTATTTGTTAAGTCGGCTGGTCATCGCCCCATTATCCGGCATCACCGCCCTTCCCGCCTCATGCCGTGGTCAACGGATCTTCGGTTTCGCCATCGAACACCCGGTTGCGGCCACTGCGCTTGGCCACGTACATGGCGTGGTCGGCGCGCCGCAGCAGCGCGGCCAGGTCATCTTCGGCCGGCCGCCACTGTGCCATGCCGATGCTCGCGGTCACCTCCAGAGCGGGCACCTGCAGGTCCCGGCAGGTCTCGGTGATGCGCTGGCGCAGGCGTTCCAGGCGGGTGGCCGCAACCTCACGCGGCATGCCCGGCAACAGCAGCAGGAACTCCTCGCCCCCCATCCGCACCACCTGGTCCTCGCTGCGGACAGCGGCGCGAAGCGCGCGGGCCACGGCCACCAGCACCTGGTCGCCGATCTCGTGGCCATGGCGATCATTGATGTCCTTGAACAGATCGATATCGAGGAAGCCGATCACCAGCGGCCCGCTCTCACGCTCGCCGTCCTGCAGATGCTGGGCCAGCTGCTGCAGGCCGGCACGGCGGTTGGGCAGGCCGGTCAGCATGTCGGTCTCGGCGAGCTGGCGCATTTCATCGCGCTGCTGGCGCAGCCGGCCCAAGCGCAGGTTGAGCGCATAGGCCGCCATCATCAGCAGCCAGGTGACCGCCAGCTGCAGGGCCTCCACCCGGTATTCCATCAACCAATGCGCGCTGGCGGCGTCTGCCACGATCAGCACCAGCATCGGCGCCAGTGCGGCCAGTCCGGCCAGCGACCAGACATCACCGCGCAACCGGGCCCAGATGCCCATCGCCAACGACAGCGCACAGCCGACGACGAACGTCCCGTGCAGGACCTGCGCGACCACGACCAGTCCATCGCGCTGCAACCACGGCACCAGGGCCGCCAGCGCGAGCAGGGACCACAACACCAGCTGCTGGCCCACGCGCGAACGTGGCAACACGCGGTCGCCGCCGTTCAGGCGCCACAGCGCCGGCAGCACCAGTGCCTGGGTCGCTGCAGTCAGCGCCAGCAGCCACCAGTCACCGCGCCCGCCGACCCGCAGCCACGGCTCGGGATAGCCGCTGAGACCGCCCAGGATCGACTGCCACAGCACCAGCACCAGGGTGGCACCGATGTACATCAGGAAGCTGCGGTCGCGGGTGGTCAGGTAGGCCATCAGTGCCGACAGCGCCAGCGCGATGGCCACGGCGATGCATGCGGCGCGCACCAGCAGCCGGGCAGTGTCGTTCTGCTGCACCGGGCTGGGCGCACCCAGCTGCAATGTGGGAACCCAGCGCGCCTTCAGCGGCGTCTGCCAGGAAACCAGGAAGGGCTCGTGGCTGCCGGCAGCGGGTACCGCCACCATGCCGATGCCCGCACGGAAGCGCGAATCGCGGGTGCGCGCATCCTGCATGTTGCCGCAGATCTCGCGATCACCGTGCTGCAGCCGCACTTCGCCGGCAAAGATGTTGAAGACATCCAGCGCCTGCGGCTGCCCGGACCAGCCTTCTGGCGGTGCATTCACCCGTGTCTGCTGGCGCGGCCCGGCCAGCATCTCCGGCGTGCACGCGCGATGGGGCGTAGGTTCGGCTGTCGCGGTGCCGACCAGAAGGTAATCGCGGCCGGCGTCGACGCTGCGCGCATGGCCCAGCCACGGCAATGCCAACCACACCAGCAGCAGGACAAGCACCGCCCCTGTTTCCAAACGCACCTGCCTGCCGCCCACGCCACGTCCTGTTCCTGCTTACGTCCGCGCCCACTGCGCGTCGCCCCTGGCGGCATTATCGCAGCGGAATGCACCACCGATGTGTAGACCAAAGTGGCGGGGGTGTTGGCCGGGCTGCCGCCCGGCACCCGCAGAGGCCGGAGCCGAAGCAACAGCGAAAGCGGCTACCGAGGTGGGCGGGGCGGTATGGGCAGGCAGGACACGCCGTAAACCCATCCATGGGGGCTCGATGGCGCCTTGCTCGTGTGCGCCGTCCTGCGCACACGGCAAGACCGGGGTTGGGCGTCCTGCCCAACCCGCTCGAGGGCATGCCTCGGGCCCATGGCGCCAACGGTCCTGCCTGCCCATACCGCCCCACCCCTGACAGTTCCCGCGCGTAGTAGATCCACGCCATGCGTGGATGGACGTTCATACCGATTTCGAGATCATCGAATGGATTGGATTTCATCCACGCATGGCGTGGATCTACGTGCCGACCAAGGTCGACACCCACCAGGAGCAAGTCATGCCATCCCGACAGATTGTGGAGATCTGTCGAAGGCGGGGTGGGTCCGGTTGCGGGGGCGTGAGCGCCATGGATGGCGCGACCGAGCCTACAGGGACGTACTTGCGGCGTCCCCCGCAACCGGACCCACCCCGCCATCCCACGGAATGCAGCTGTTGCTGTTGCTGTTGCTGTTGCTGTTGCTGTTGCTGTTGCTGTTGCTGTTGCTGTTGAGGTTGAGGGTGCCGGGCACAGCCCGGCCGCAGCACCTTCAGCCGGCAGCCGATGGCCCCTGCGTACCGGCCAACCGCATCGGCCGCAGGTCAGCCAGGGTCAGCCGTTCCAGCGGCTGCGGCCGTTCGATGGCATACCCCTGCAGCCCCTGCACGCCCATCCCGGCCAGCGCCTCGGCAATTTCGCTGGTCTCCACCCACTCGGCCACCACCTCCATCTGCAGTTCGCGGCCCAGCTCGCTGATCGCGCGCACGCTGGCACGGCTGACCGGATCGGTGTCCATGTCGCGCACGAACGCACCATCGATCTTCAGAATGTCCGCCGACAGCTGCCGCAGATAACCGAACGAGGACAGGCCCGAGCCGAAATCGTCCAGCGCCACCCGGCAGCCGCGCGCCTTGACCGCGTCGATGAAGGCACGCGCCTGGCTCAGGTTGCCGATGGCCGCTGTTTCGGTGATCTCGAAACAGAGCTTGGACGCCAGCGCGCGGTTGCGCTCCAGCAGGTCGCAGACGAAGGCCAGGAATCCCGGCTCGGCGATCGACTGGGCCGATACATTCACATTGCACAGACCCAGCTGCCGCACGTGCGCCGGGCACACCTGCAGGTGGCGGAACAGCAGGCCGAGCACATGCCGGTCCAGCACCACCGCCATGCCGTAGCGCTCCACGGCGGGCATGAACTGGCCCGGCAGGTGCAGCACGCCGTCACTGTCACGCATGCGCACCAGCACTTCGTAATGCAGGTAGGAAGGATCGCCGACCTTGGCGATGCGCTGCGCATACAACAGCATCCGGTTCTCGGCCATGGCGCGACTGACGCCCTGCAGGCGTTCGGCCTCCAGCCGCCGCTCCTCCAGCGCCAGCCGGTTCTCGTTGAAGCAATGCACGCGGTTGCGACCGGCCTGCTTGGCCGCATAGCACGCGCTGTCGGCCGCGCTCATCAACCAGTTCACGTCCGGCGCCTCGGCCGTCACTTCCACCACGCCGACGCTGCAGCTCAACTGGGGGCTGCCCTCGCTGACCGGGAACGTGGCCTGGCCCAGGTTGCGGATCAGTCGCTGCAGCACCCGCTTGGCTTCATCCTGGTTGGCGCGGGCAAGGAACACCGCGAACTCGTCTGCCCCCAGGCGGCCGACCCAGTCGCCATCACGCACCGCGCCGACCAGGTACTCGGCGAAACTGCGCAGCATCTGGTCGCCGGCCGCGTGGCCGAAGCTGTCGTTGACCAGCTTGAAATGGTCCAGGTTGATGTAGCCCAGGGCATGAGTCCCACCATCGGAGCGGACCTGCAGCAGCGATTTTTCCAGCAGGCGCTCGATCTCGCGACGATTGATCAGTCCGGTCAGTGGGTCATGGCTGGCGTGGTGCTCAATCTCACGTGCCAGGGCATGGTTCTGGCTGACATCCTCGACGATGGCGAACACCGACAGGCGGCCACCGCTGGTGGTGCGCACGCCGGTGCCACTCCAGCGTCCCCACACCAGGCTGCCATCACGACGCCGGAAACGCAGTTCGCCCGGTCGCAGCTGACGTTCCCAGTCGATGCGGCCACTTTCATCGATCACCAGCTCGCCCTCCATCAGCAGCTCGGCCAGCGACATCTGCAGCAGCACGTCCCGACGATGGTCGAGGATGTCGGCCATCGCCTGGTTGGCCTCCACCACCCGGCCGCCGGCATCCAGTTTGAGCATGCCGACGTTGGCCTGGTAGAACGCCGCACGGAAACGGCTTTCATGCTCGGTCAGATCCTTGCCGACCCGGCGCGCCAGGGCCACCGCCATCAGGCTGATCAGCAGCACCGACAAGCCGCCTACGGCGAGGGTTGCGATGCGCACCGCGCGGGCCATGCGCAGCAGGGCCTGCGAGAACGCCTGCGCCTGCCCGCGCAGCTGGTGGTCGATGCCACGCAGCCGCTGCAGGTAGTCATCCACGGCTGCCCCGTCCAACGGTCCTGTGCCATGGCGGCGTTGCAGTTCCTCCGCCAGCGCCTGCATGGCCAGCAGGTCCGCGTCGGTCTGCCGCCACAACCAGGTGGCTTCGCGGAAGGCTCCGACGTTGCGCGCATGGCGGAACGAGAAGATCAGCCGGGGGATGTCGGCGCGGGCATTGCCCCCACGCAGAAATCCGGCCCGGGCTGCCGCCTCGTCCGGTTCGGGTTGCTCCAGCGCCATGCGGGCCTGCAGGTCACCCAACGGAACCTGCAGTGCCCGCTGGGCATCCTGCAGATCCTGCAGATGGCCACGCGCCAGGTAACGGCTGAGCGCTGCGGTGGCGTCCTGCTGCCCCCGCGACCAGTAGCCCTGGCCGGCGATCCACGCCGTCGATGCCGCCTGCAGTTCCTGGATCACCGCTGACAGCGCGACCAAGCCGATCGCCATGCCCGTCAACAGCGCAAATCGCAGTCCCAGCCCGCGGGTCATCGGCACCCGTCGGCGCTGCTGGTCCATGCCACTCCTACCCATCCTGGATCCCCCGAATGTGCTGCGGTGACAATCTCCTACGGAACCGCGCCAGCCTAGAACCGCAGATGTGTGGGCCATGCGAAACCGGACCCGGCCGGTGATCGGCAGCGGCGGCCGGGCCGCCCTGGCACCATGCAAACAACAACGCCAGCCCGGAGGCTGGCGTTGTTCGTCTACTTCAGCGCGGCTTAGAAGCTGCGCGGGCCACGTGGCTTGTTGAAGCCATCACGACGCGGCGGACGGCTGTCGCGGTCGCCGCCGGGGCCACCCGGACCGCTGCGACGCGGAGCTCCCGGGCCACCCGGACCGCCCGGACCACGCTTGTCGAAGCGCGGCTTGAACGGACGCGGCGCCGGATTGATCTCTTCACCGGCCGCCAACGGGCGCATCTGCAGCTGCTGGCCGGACACCCAGACCTTCTGCAGATGGGTCAGCACGTCCGACGGCATCTGTGCCGGCAGATCCAGCAGCGAGAAATCGTCGTGGATGTCGATACGGCCGATGAAACGGCTTTCCAGGCCGGCTTCATTGGCGATGGCGCCGACGATGTTGGCCGGCTTCACGCCATGCTGGTGGCCGACCGAAATGCGGTACGTCTCCATGCCCTGCTCCGGTGCACCGCGCGGCGGCACGTCACGGCGCGGGCGCTGCTCGAAGCCACCCTCGGCATCGTCACGACGCGGGCCACGCTCGAAGCGCGGGCCGCGCTCGTTGCGGTCGCCACGTTCCGGGCGCTCAGTGCGCTCGAAACGCTCGCGCGGCGCACGCTCTTCGCGCGGCGCGCGCACCGGCGGCTGCAGCAGGAACGGGGTATCGCCCTGCATCATCTTGGCCAGTGCAGCGGCCACTTCGATGGCCGGCACGTTCTGCTCGGACTCGAAACGCTCCAGCAGCTGGCGGTAGAAGTCCAGGCCGCCCTGGCCCAGGGTCTCGGTGATGCGCGAGGTGAACTTGTTGATGCGGGTGTCGTTGACCGCTTCCACGCTCGGCAGCTGCATTTCCTCGATCGGCTGGCGGGTCGCACGCTCGATCTGGCGCAGCATGCCCTTTTCGCGCGGGGTGGCGAACAGGATCGCTTCACCGCTGCGGCCGGCACGCCCGGTACGGCCGATGCGGTGCACGTAGCTTTCGGTGTCGTACGGAATGTCGTAGTTCAGCACGTGGCTGATGCGTTCCACGTCCAGGCCACGAGCGGCCACGTCGGTGGCGACCAGGATGTCCAGCTTGCCTTCCTTCAGCATGGCGATGGTGCGCTCACGCTGGGCCTGCTGCATGTCACCGTTGATGGCGGCAGCGGCCAGGCCACGGGCCTGCAGCTTGCTGGCCAGTTCCTCGGTACCGGCCTTGGTGCGCGCGAAGACGATCATCGCGTCGAACGGCTCGACTTCGAGGATGCGGGTCAACGCGTCCAGCTTGTGCATGCCGCTCACCCACCAGTAACGCTGGCGGATGTTGGCCGAGGTGGTGGTCTTGTTCGCGATGGTGACTTCGACCGGGTCCTTCAGGTAGGTCTGCGCGATACGGCGGATGGCCGGCGGCATGGTGGCCGAGAAAAGTGCCACCTGGCGCTTCTCCGGCAGCTTCTTCAGCACCGCTTCGACGTCGTCGATGAAGCCCATGCGCAGCATTTCATCGGCTTCGTCCAGCACCAGCGTCTTCAGCTCGGACAGGTCCAGCGTGCTGCGGTTCAGATGGTCGATGACGCGGCCGGGGGTACCGACCACGATGTGCACGCCGCGGCGCAGGGCCGACAGCTGCTGGCCGTAAGGCTGGCCGCCGTACACCGGCAGCACGCGGAAGCCGGGGATCTTCGAGGAATAGGACTGGAACGCTTCGGCAACCTGGATGGCCAGCTCGCGGGTCGGGGCCAGCACCAGGGCCTGCGGCTTGATCTGCTGCAGGTCGATGTTGGACAGTACCGGCAGCGCGAAGGCCGCGGTCTTGCCGGTACCGGTCTGGGCCTGGCCCAGCACGTCGCGGCCTTCCAGCATCGCCGGGATGGTGGCAGCCTGGATCGGCGACGGCGTTTCGTAGCCGATGGCAGTGACGGCCTGCATGACAGAATCGGACAGGCCGAGCTGCGCGAACTGCAGCTGCGCTTGGGTTTCTTGGGACATGGGGAACTCCGAAGGCACTGCCACGAGCATGGCAGGCGAAAAAAAAGGGGGCTTCCGCGCTTTGGGCGCCCTTCTTATCGCGTGCCCTGGCGCTGCTCGGTTGGAGCTGAGGTTTTACTCGCTCAGAGCGGAATGATACCGCACTGTGCCTGAACAAGGTGTACAGGAAACCGCCGACACGCCGTTACGGCCCGCCGTGGCGCACAATAGGTGTCCATTTTACCGCCGCGGGCCCTGTCCTGCAGCGCCTGCCCCAGGAAACCCCGTTCCATGCAGATCCTCGAATTCGACCTCGACGGCGATTACGTCGAACTCAAGCAGTTGCTGAAGCTGGCCGACCTGGTCACCAGCGGCGGCGAAGCCAAGATGGTCATCAGCGAAGGCCTGGTGCTGGTCGATGGCGAGGTCGAGCTGCGCAAGGCCTGCAAGATCCGCGCA
Source organism: Stenotrophomonas sp. 3(2025) (assembly GCF_052665395.1). NCBI lineage: Bacteria > Pseudomonadati > Pseudomonadota > Gammaproteobacteria > Lysobacterales > Lysobacteraceae > Stenotrophomonas > Stenotrophomonas sp. 3(2025). Next base: position 149,251 of record NZ_JBQOIF010000005.1, read on the forward strand.
GGCCAGGTGGTCGAGTTCAACGACAGCCAGATCCGCGTCCTGGCCGCCGCGTAAGTCACCGCGTGGCCGTCAGGCCACGCGCTGGGTCAGGTGGGCGGCAATCAACTGCCGGAACGGTGCCACCCCCTGCGCCACCCGCAACCCGGCCGCCCGCAACAGGCGCGCCGGACGGCGGTCGTCGGTATACAGGCTGGCAATCGCATTGGTCGCTTCATACAGCGGCCGCGCCGCCAGCCGATGCCCGCGCTGGTAGCGGCCCAGCATGCCGGCCGCGGCGATGTCCGCTCCACGCCGCTGCTGCTCGGCGATGCCCTGCGCCAGCCGCTGCGCGCTGGCCAGGCCCAGGTTGAAACCATGTGCGGTGACCGGGTGCATGCCCACTGCGGCATCACCGATCAGTGCCGAACGTTCGCCGACAAAGCGGTGCGCATACACCCCGACCAAGGGATAGGCCTGTGGCGTGGCCACCGGCTGCATGCGTCCCAGGCGGTGTTCGAAGAACCCGCTGATGGCCTCCCCGAACGCGACCTCATCCATCGCCAGCAGCGCTTCGATCTGCCGCGGCGGCAGGGTGATCACCGCCGATGCCTGGCCTTCGTTGAGCGGCAGCAGCGCCATCGTGCGGCCATAGCCGAACCACTCCCACGCTGTGTGGTGGTGATCGCGTTCGACCTGCATCCTGCAGACGAGCATCGATTTGCCGAAGTCACGCATCTGCGCACCGATGCCGAGCATGCGGCGGGTGCCGGAGAAGCGACTGTCGGCACATACCAGCAGCTGCGCATGCAGCTCGCTGCCATCGTCCAGGCGCACCACGTGACCCTGGCTGTCGGCGCGTACCGCCTGCACCTTGCGGCCATCGAACAGGTCCAGCCCATCCTGGCCCTGCACCGCCTGCCAGGCCGCCCGGCGGATCAGATGGTTGGGCACCAGCCAGCCCAACGGCTGGCCATCGACCTGGCTGCTGGCGAAGGTCAGCGCGAACGGCGACCCGCCGTTCAGCACCCGCGCGTCGCGCAGCTCGGCAATCTCGGTCTCGGGCAGGCGTTGCCACAGGCCAAGCTGTTCCAGGCTCTGCCGCGAGGCATGGGTCAAGGCGATTTCGCGGCCGTCGAAGGCCGCCTCGGCCAGGGCCTGGCGCGGCTGTGCCTCGACCAGCCCCACCTGCAGGCCGGTGCTGGCCAGCGCGCGCGCAAAGCACAGCCCGGCCGGTCCGGCGCCGACCACCACCACGTCCATCCTGCGCATGCGCGCCTCCTGCCGTTGATCCAGTCGCGGCCAGCATAGCGCTGCGTGCCTGACCGGCCTTGATCTGGATCAGCTGCGCGTCACAGCAGCGCGAACACCATCGCCAGGATCGCCACGATCGACACCAGCCAGACCAGGCTGCGCACATAGGGCACGCCGGCTGCGTACAGCGGCAGGTAGACAACACGTGCCCAGAAGTAGACCTGCGCCGCCAGCGCGGTGGTGTCGCTGCCACGCCCGGCCAGCACCACCGCAATCGCAGCGGCGGCGAAGAACGGGAAGGTCTCGAAGAAGTTGGATTGCGCCCGCTGCAGTCGTCCAGCCAGGGGACTCAGCGGCTTGGACGAGTCGTCACGTGCGGAGGCGTTCCATTTCATCCCGCGCTCGCGGGTGACCACGGTGGAGGCGGCAAAGATGTAGACGAAACCCAGTAGCATCGCCCACGCCAGCATCGTCAGTTCGGTGGCCATCGTCGATCTCCGTCAGGGGCTGGATGCGCGCAGGCTGTAGCCGGCCAGGCGCCAGGTCTGGTCTTCGTCGAAGCGGAACGACACCAGCTCGCGTACCGGCTGCGCGCTGTTGGCGAAACGGGTCGGGAAGCTGACGTTGATGTACAGGCCCTCGGGCACGGCAGCACCTGCAGCGTATTTCACGCGGGTGATGGTCGGCTGGCCACGCCCGGCCAGCGCGCCAAGACGCGTGCGGTCTGCCGCAAGCTGGCTGACGAAGGCCGCCTTGGGCACTGCGCGGCGGGCAACCGCCGAGGCGCCGTCCCACAGCTCACCGGACCGATTGGCGTCGACCAGTTGCGCAGCCTTCAATGCGGCACTGCCCATTTCCGCGTCCTGTTTCTGCACCTGCGCCTGCTGGGCCGGGCTCAGCGCCGGCGTGGCAGCGGTCGCCGGCTTCGCGGCCGTCGGTGCGCTCGGCGCGGGGCGAGCCGGGGCCGGTGCGGGCGTGGCCGGCGCCGGCGTTTGCGCCAGTGCAGCCAGGGGCAACAGGGACAGCAGCAGGAGCACGCGCTTCATGGACACCGCCGGTTCGATGGAAAGAACCGCAGTCTACGCCAGCGCAGTGAGTGGACCGTCAGCGCGCCTGGACGCTGCCTTCCACCGCGCCCGCCTCGGCCTGCGCCGCCGGTGCCGCCGATGCCGCGGGCAGCTGCTCGGCCACCGGCGGCTGCTCCGGCGGTGCCGGGGGCAGCGTAGCCACGTCGATCTCCGACAGCGGGCTTTCCTCCGGGCACACCGGGTCGGGGAAGCCGAAACGCTGCTTCAGCGACTGGCCACAGCTGTTGATCGATTCCATGTCGGCACCGTCGCGCTTGCACTGCTGGTCGAACGCCACCAGGAACGCATCCTTGCGCTGCACGAAGTCGTCGCCGCAGGTACGCATCTGCTTGATCCGCTCCAGGTCGTCCTGCACGGCGTTGGTCCCGTCCAGGCCGTACTGGCGAAGCTCTTCGGCCGTCAGCAGGCGCAGGCTGCGGTTGGGCACGGTCATCATCAGGTCGGCCACACCCACCGCCACACCATTGCGCTGCAGATAATCCTTCACGTTGTCATAGACCTCGTGCAGCTCGCGGTTGAGTTCCGCACGCGAAGTGGCCTTGGAACTGATGCGCATCATGCGGTGGATGCCGACCTTGCCGGTCAACAGCCGGTTGTCGCCGGCAGCCAGCACGAACACGCAGGCGCTGTGGCAGATCGAGCCCTCGCGCACCCAGATGGTCCAGCCGGATTCGCCGATGCTGTCGCCGGCAACGATGGCCGATTCCACCTGGCCACCGCTGGAATCCAGATCCAGGATGCGCTTGTGGATCTGCAGCTCGTCGGCGACCACGGCCAGCCGCCACATCATCTCGGCAAACCCGGGGTTGATCTTGCCGTTGTAGCGCACACGCAGCAGGCCACGCTCGGCGCATGGCGCCAGCGCCTGCTTCAGCTGTTCGCGCTGCAGGCCTTCCAGCTCAACACCATCGCCGCCGTCGCCGGCGTAATCGGTGGTGCAGCTGACCCAGGCCTTGCCGTTTTCCAGCTGCGCCTGCGGCCAGGGCCGATCAGCCCGGCTGCGCGCCTGTGCCGGCGGAGGCGGCGCATCGGCGGCATTGATCGACACCATGTTTTCACCATCACTGGCCGGGGCTCGCGTGGCCTTGTCGGCAGCAGTGACGTTGCCGGGGTTCTCCAACTGGCTGCAGCCCGCCAGGGCCAGGCACAACAGGGGCAACCAGCGGAGTTTGGCGGACATCGGGCAACCGGATTCAGACAGGCAAGAACCACAGTCTACCCGTCCACGACGCGCATTCAGCGCCCGCCACTGAACCTGTTCTGACCCTCTGACCCTGTCATTTCCCGTCCCAGCGACATCCGACATCCCACACAACATTGCGTGGATCCACCATGTCGACCAAGGTCGACACCCACCAACAGCAGCGGGAACCTGTCGAAGGCGGGGTGGGTCCGGTTGCAGGGGTGTCCGCGGCATGGATGCCGCGGCCAAGCTTACAGGGACGTACTTGCAGCGTCCCCTGCAACCGGACCCACCCCGCCATCCCACGGCTAGCCCGCTGTTGCTGTTGCTGTTGCTGTTGCTGTTGCCCTTGCTGCTGCCCTGGCTTGAAGGCCTCTGCGGGTGCCGGGCGCAGCCCGGCCAGGCCCCTCCAGCATCCATGTCCGAATATGGCGAGTACTACCGCCCGCAGGCGCCTAGACTGGCGCCATGGATACCGCACTCGCCCTCGACACTGCCGCCTGCGATCGCGCCCGCCTGGCCCGTGATGCGCGCTTCGACGGCGTATTCTTCACCGCCGTGCGCAGCACCGGCATCTACTGCCGGCCGGTGTGCCCGGCGCCGCCACCGAAGCCACGCAACATCACCTATTTCCCCACGGCAGCGGCCGCTGCGTCCGCCGGCTATCGCCCCTGCCTGCGCTGCCGCCCCGAGCTGGCCCCGCTGGCACAACAGGCGCTGGCCGGACAGGCCGTGCAGCGTGCCCTGGCGCTGATCCATGCCGGCTTCCTGCAGGACCAGCCGGTGGCCGAGCTGGCAGGAAAGATCGGCCTCAGCGCACGCCAGCTGCAACGCCTGTTCGTCGAACGGCTGGGCGCAACGCCAGGGCAGATCCACGCAACCCATCGCCTGCTGCTGGCCAAGCAGCTGCTGACCGAAACCACGCTGCCGGTGACCGACGTGGCACTGGCCGCTGGTTACAACAGCCTGCGCCGCTTCAATACGGCATTCCTGCAGGGCTGCGGCATGGCGCCTACCGTACTGCGCCGCCAACACCATCCCCTGGCCGCCGACGATGGCGGGCTGGTGCTGCGCCTGGGCTATCGACCGCCGCTGGATTTCCCCCGCATGCTGGCCTTCCTGCGCAAGCGCAGCCTGCCCGGCATCGAACTGATCGGGGAAGACAGTTACCAGCGCGTGTTGGGCACAGCCGAGCGCCCCGCCCTGCTGCGCGTCACCGCCGACCCGAAGCGGCCCGAGCTGCGCCTGCAACTGGGCGCGGTCGACCCACGCCTGATTCCGGACATCGTGCGCCGCGTGCGCCGCGTGTTCGACCTGGACGCCGACCTGCAGCAGGTGCACGCAGCGCTGGGCGACGAACCGCTGTTGGCGCGCGGCATCGCCGAGCGCCCCGGCCTGCGCGTGCCAGGCGGATGGGACGGCTTCGAGGTGGGCGTGCGCGCGGTACTGGGCCAGCAGGTCAGTGTGGCCGCGGCCACCACGTTCGCGCGTCGGCTGGTCGATGCCTACGGTGCGCACCTGCCCGGCATGCCGTCCGAATTCGACCGTCAGTTTCCAGCGCCGGACGCACTGGCCGACGCGCCGCTGGAATCGATCGGCCTGCCACGCAGCCGCGCCGCCACCGTGCGCGCCCTCGCCGCAGCCTGCGCCAGCGGCCAGCTGGACTTCGGGCCGGGGCAGGCACTGGAGGAATTCGTCGCCCGCTGCGTGGCCCTGCCCGGCATCGGCCCGTGGACGGCGCAGTACATTGCCCTGCGCGGGCTGGGCCAGCCTGATGCCTTCCCCGCCGGTGACCTGGTGCTGCAGCAGGTGCTGGGCCACGCACAGGGCCAGCGCCTCAGCGAACGTGCCGCCGAGGCCCGTTCGCAATCATGGCGCCCGTGGCGCGCCTATGCCGTGCTGCATCTGTGGCACCTGTCCGGCACGTTCGTTGGAGAACCCTCATGAACCTGTTGTTCGATCGCTTCGATACACCGATCGGTGAACTGACCATCGCCGGGGATGAGAATGGCCTGGCCCACGTTCTGTTTCCGGAAAACCGCCATCCTGCGCGCGGCCGCGAGCACTGGCATTACGCGCCCGGCGCATTGCCGGAGGCGCGCGAACAGTTGCTGCAGTACCTGCACGGTGAGCGCAGCGGTTTCGACCTGGTGCTGGCACCGCATGGCACGCCGTTCCAGCTGCGCGTCTGGCATGCGTTGGCGTTGATTCCCTTCGGCCAGACCTGGAGCTACCTGCAGCTGGCGCAGCAGCTGGGTCAGCCGACGGCGACCCGTGCGGTCGGCGCGGCCAATGGCCGCAATCCGTTGCCGATCGTGCTGCCGTGCCATCGCGTGATCGGCAGCAACGGTACGTTGACCGGCTTCGGTGGTGGCCTGGAAACCAAGGCAGCGTTGTTGCGGCTGGAGCAGCGACAGGCACCGCTGTTTGCATGAGGGTTGGAGGCAGGGCTGCGCCCTGCACCCGCTACAAGCCAGAGCAACATCAACGTCGACATCAACGTCCAAAGCGGGCTATCCGTGGGTGGTCGGGGCGGTGTCGGATTGATTCGTTCCGGTAGATCCACGCCATGCGTGGATGGAAGCATCCGTAATCTGTCTGGAGAAGAGCCCCCTTGTTGTTCAAGGGGGCGCGCCAAAGGCGCGGGGAAGGTGAAATGCGTGGACACGCCAGCGCGCCACAGGCGCGATGGCGTGTCTTGGGTACGTCATTGCTGCGGATTATCATGGCCGGATGACTTCCGTACGCCTGACCTGCACGCTGGCGCTGCTGCTGCCCCTGGCCGCATGCACCACCACGCCTTCGCCTTCGACAACCATCGCTGCACCTGCCGCGGAGGCGAATACGCCGCCCGCCAGCCCGCCGAAGCTGCTGTTGATCTCCATCGACGGCCTGCGCGCTGATGCTCTGGATCGCGGCCTCACCCCGAACCTTCAGCGGATCATCGACGGTGGTGTGCGTGCGCGCTGGATGACGCCCTCCTATCCCTCGCTCACCTTCCCCAACCACTACACACTGGTCACCGGCCTGCGTCCGGACCACCACGGCATCATCAACAACAGCATGGACGATGCCGCGCTCGGTCGCTTCGCGCTGCACGACCGCACTGCGGTGACCACCAGCGGATGGTGGGGCGGCGAACCGATCTGGGTCGGTGCCGAGAAGGTCGGTGTGCGCACCGCCACCACCTCATGGCCGGGCAGCGAAGCCGAGATCCAGGGCACACGGCCCAGCCAGTGGCGCATTTACGATGCCAAGGAACCGCTGGAGCAGCGTGCGCAGACGGTGCTCGACTGGCTGTCGCAGACCGATGCCGATGCGCCGCGCCTGACCACGCTGTACATGGAGCACGTGGACAAGGCCGGCCACAACTTTGGCCCCGAATCCAGGCAGTACACCGAGGCCATCGTGCATGCCGACCGGATCATCGGCCAGGTGCTCGATGGCCTGCAGCAGCACGCCCTGGCCGACAGCACCAACGTGATCGTGGTCTCCGATCACGGCATGGCGTCGGTACCGGAGGGCCAGGTGATCGCCCTCGAATCGATGGTTGACCCTGCCATCGCGCGCAACGTCAGCGCAGGCCAGTCGGTCGGCTTCGCGCCGGTGGTGGGACGCGAAGCAGAGGCCGAGCGTGCCCTGCTCGGTCGCCACGCACACTACGAATGCTGGAAGAAGGAGAACCTTCCGGCCCGCTGGCATTACGGCACCCATCCGCGCGTGCCGGCCATCGTCTGCCAGATGGATGAAGGCTGGGACGCGCTGACGCGCGAGAAGATCGCCAAGCGCGAGCACGCCGATCGCGGCTCACATGGCTACGACAACGCGTTGCCGTCGATGCGCGCGGTGTTCGTCGCCCGTGGCCCTTCATTCCGGCAAGGCCTGGTGATCGACGGTTTCGACAATGTCGACGTCTACCCGCTGCTGGCACACCTGCTGCAGGTGCCGGAAGCGGCCAACGATGGCAACGCGCAGACGCTGCAGAAAACCCTGCGCTGATCGCGGCGCCATGCCCTGGCCATGGTCAAAAAAAAACGCGGCGCCGAGCGCCGCGTTTTTCTTTGGACCGGTCGGTCGGCGGATCAGCCGGCCTTGGCCACTGCCTTCTTGGCCACAGCCTTCTTCGCCGGAGCCTTGGCCACGGTCTTCTTGGCAACCGGGGCGGCGGCGCCTACGGCGACCTTGCTCGCGGTGTGCGAACGGGCGTTGCCGTAGCTGGCGTTGTAGCGCTTGCCCTTGGCGGTCTTGCGGTCACCCTTACCCATGTCTTCAACTCCTCAAATGTGAAATCTGGTTACCCCGTACTGACACGGGTTCGGCGGGGCCGCCTTGCTGGGCGCCCCCGCGCACGATCGGAAAGCCTACCACGGAGCGCCTAGTGCGCGCAGCTGGCGTCATGCACGTGGCCGTGGTTCAGGCGCAGGTTGACCAGGTGCGCGATGCCGACCAGCAGGCCGCCCAGGGTCATCACCACCGCATGCGGCACCGCGTTGTGGTGCAGCGGGTCGTACAGCACGCCGGCCCACAACGCGACCAGGCCGGGAATCAGGAACGCCAGCGCACGCAGCGCCCCATGCCGCCGATAGCCCCAGACCAGGCTGAACAAGCCCAGCAGGGTCACGAACACCACCAGCGCCTTCTCCACGCCATCGCTGAGCCAGAAGGACAGGCCAAGCGACGGGGCCGCTGCCAACAACAGTGGAATGACCGCGCAGTGCACCGCGCAAAGCATCGAACCGGTGGCGCCGAAGCGATCGAGCAGGTGGCGCAGGCGTGAGGGCAAAGGCATGACTTCCAGCAGGGCGACGAATCGTTATGGAATAATATAACATCGTTTCCCGACCCGCACGGTTCCCCTCCCCCTGTCCCGCCGACGGGATTCGTGCGCCACCCGATTGATACAATGTAACAAAGGACCGCCCATGCCCACCCGTCACCCTCGCCTCAAGCCGCATTCCCTGGCCTTGGCGCTTGCTGCGCTGCTGCCCTCCGTCGCCTTTGCGGCCTCCGACGATGATTCGCATCGTGACCGCCACCTGACCGAGCTGTCCTCGGTGCAGGTCACGGCATCGCCGCTGCAGGGTGATGCCGAATCGCTGGCGCGCCCGGTCGAAGTGCTGTCCGGTGAGCGCCTCGATGAGCAGAAGGCCGGCACCCTCGGTGACACCGTCGCCAAGCTGCCCGGCGTGCAGAGCACCTTCTTCGGCCCCGGCGTCGGCCGCCCGATCATCCGTGGCCAGGAAGGTCCGCGCGTGGCCGTGCTGTCCAACGGCATGGGCAACATGGACGCCTCCACCGTCAGCGCCGACCATGCCACCAGCATCGAGCCGTTCCTGGCCGACCAGATCGAAGTACTGAAAGGCCCGGCTACCCTGCTGTTCGGCAGCGGCGCGATCGGCGGTGCGGTAAACGTGGTCGATGGGCGCATTGCGCGCGAACTGCCGGATCGTCCGCTCAGCGGCCGTGCCGAGCTGCGTGGCAATTCGGTCAACGACGAACGCAGCGGCATGTTCCGCCTGGACGGCGTAAGCGGCAATGTCGTGCTGCACGTGGATGGCCTGGTGCGCAATGGCGATGATTTCCGCATTCCCGGCTACGCGGTGATCGACGGCCTGGAAGACCACCACGATGACCACGACCACGCGGGCGAGGAAGGCGAAGAGCCGCGTCGCGGCCGCCTGGACAACAGTTCCATCCGCACCCGCGCCGGTGGCGTCGGCGCCACCTGGCTGGGCGAAGGCGGCTACTTCGGCGCCTCGGCCAGCACGTACCGCACCAACTACGGCATCCCCAACGGCGCCCACGTGCATGCCGACGGCGATGGCCACGACCATGATCACGACCACGACCATGGCGAGGAGGAGGAAGGTGAAGAGCACGACGTGCGCATCGACATGGTGCAGAACCGTTTCGAGACCAAGGCCGGCATCTACAACCCGGTATCGTTCCTGAAGAACGTCAACGCGCGCGTGGCCTACACCGACTACGAACACGTGGAGCTGGAAGCCGGCACGCCGTCCACCCGCTTCACCAACCGCGGCATCGAAGGCCGCCTGGAAGCGGTGCAGCAGCAGATCGGCGGCTGGGACGGCGCCTTCGGCCTGCAGTTCGGCAACAGCGATTTCGGCGCCAAGGGCGAAGAAGCGTTCGTGCCCGATACCGGAACCAGGAACATCGGCCTGTTCGTTCTGCAGGAAAAGCAGTTCGGCCCGTTCAAGATGGAACTGGGCGGTCGCCACGACCAGGTCAAGCTGGACCCGACCGGCGACTACCGCCGCCGCAAGTTCGACGCCACCAACCTGTCTGCCGCCGGCATCTGGAAGCTCAACGATGCGGTCGACCTGCGCATCGGCGTGGACAGCTCCGAGCGTGCACCGACCAACGAGGAGCTGTACGCCGCCGGTGCGCACATCGCCACCCGTTCGCTGGAAATCGGTGATGCCAACCTGAAGACCGAGCGCGGCCAACGCATTGAACTGGGCATCCACACCCACAGCGAGCGCCTGGACTTCTCCGCCGCGATCTACCAGACCAGGTTCAAGGACTTCATCTACCTGGCCGACACCGGCATCACCGAGAGCCTGCCGGTGCGCACCTGGACCCAGCAGGACGCGGTGTTCAAGGGCGCCGAGGCCGAAGCGCTGGTGCACCTGTTCGAAGGCGGCGCCGGTGATTGGGACCTGCGCGTGTTCGGCGACTACGTGCAGGCCAAGCTGGACGGCAACGGCAGCCGTACCCTGGACATCGCCGTGCCACACGGTGACCACAACCACAACTACAGCGTGGAACTGGCCAACACCGGTTACCTGCCGCGCATCGCCCCGGCCCGTGTCGGCGCCGACCTGCGCTGGGCGAAGGATGGCTGGCGTGCCTCGGTGGGCGCGGTGCGTTACAGCCGGCAGAAGGACGTTGCGCAGAACGAGGAGCCGAGCAACGGCTACACCCTGGTCGATGCGCACCTGGCCTACCGCTGGGACCGCAGCGACAGCAACAGCTACGAGTTGTTCCTGGATGGCAGCAACCTGACCAACCGCGAAGTGCGTCCGCATACCTCGCTGCTGAAGGATTACTCGCCGCTGCCGGGTCGTGGTGTCGCCTTCGGGATCCGCGCGTTCTTCTGATGAGGCATCCACGCATGGCGTGGATCTACTGGAAAGTGCATCCACGCATGGCGTGGATCTACGGGGGGCCGCGTGGCCTCCCGTTTTTTTTGCGCCCCGCCCGCCATCACGCATCCGTCACAAAGATGTGCGTACGACAACAAGCGGACAATCCCGTCGCCATCTGTCTCTCGCCATCCGGACATTTGTGTCCGAAAATGAAGCCATGACCACCCAACGTGCCGATGCCGCTGCCCGCCGAGCCCTCATCCTCGATGCTGCCGACCATGTGTTCGGCCAACACGGCGTCACCGCGCCGCTGGACCTGGTGGTCGAGCGTGCCGAAGTCGGCCGCGCCACCCTGTATCGCAATTTCCCTGACCGCACTGCGCTGATCCAGGCGCTGCTGCAGCGCACGGTCGACCGCATCCGCCGCCAGGTCGAGCAGCTTGGCGACCGCGACGACGCCCTGTTCGAGGTGTTCGAAGGCATGGCCCAGCGCATCGTCGATTCGCCGGCTCTTGCCGATTACTGGCGCGCGGTCGATTCGGACGTGCCGGCCATGCGCACCGCACGCGAGACCGTGCGCGACCTGCTGGAAGCCCCCATCGCCCGCGCCAAGGCCGCTGGCCTGTGCCGGCCCGACCTGGAGAAGACGGATATTTCACTGATCTCGGGCATGCTGGGGGCGGCCCTGCGCGGCAAGACCCGCGATGAGCGCGCCCAGCTGGCCGGGCGTGCCCTGCAGCTGTTGCGCGGGGGACTCCAGGGAGCAGCCAGCGGGGAACGCTGATGGTGCAGCCGTACCTCAAGCCGGTTCCGGATTGGGAGGAGCACGAGAAGCCGACCATGCCCGGTTCGGCATCGATGCCCTGGCACCCGCCTTACCGGCGTGCAGCCTATGCGCTGGTGTCGCTGCTGGTGGCCATCACCGGCGGCCTCGGCAACGCGCTGGTAACGGCCAACCTGCCCTTCCTGCAGGGGCAACTGGCACTCACTCCCACCCAGGGCAGCTGGCTGGTGGCTGCCTACGCCATGGTCAACGTGACCGCCAATCTGCTGGCCTTCAAGTTCCGCCAGCAGTACGGCATCCGCCTGTTCGCCGAGATCGGCCTGGGGCTGTATGCGGCGCTGGCGGTGCTGCACCTGTTCGTCGGCAGTTTCGAGACCACCATGCTGACCCGCGCCGCCAGCGGTTTCGCCGGCGCGGCCTGTTCGACGCTGGGGACGCTGTACATGCTGCAGGCGCTGCCGCGGCGATTCACCGGCAACCTGCTGGTGATCGGCGTTGGCCTGTCGCAGCTGGCGGTGCCGATTGCCTGGATCGTCTCGCCCGGCCTGGTCGATACCGGCCAGTGGCACCAGCTGTATTCGTTCGAAGCAGGACTGGCGCTGTGCGCGTTTGCCGCCGTGGTCGTGCTGAAGCTGCCGCCGGGCATCCAGGTCAAGGCCTTCGAACCGCTGGATTTCCTCACCTTCGCCCTGCTCGCGCCTGCCGTCGCCCTGCTGGTGGTGGTGCTGGCCCAGGGCTACACGCGCTGGTGGTTGAACACGCCGTGGCTGGGCTGGGCGCTGATCGCCTCCATCGTGCTGACCACCACCGCACTGATCATCGAACACTACCGGCGCAACCCGCTGCTGCAGATCCGTTGGCTGTCGACCCTGCCGGTGATGCACTTCATCGTCGGCGCCTTCCTGATCCGCTTCCTGACCACTGAACAGTCCTACGGCGTGGTCAACCTGATGCGCACGCTGGGCATGGGACCGGACCAGATGCGGCCGCTGTTCGTGGTGATCCTGGCCGGCGTGGTCACCGGCATCGCCGGTGCGTCACTGACCTTCGGCCCGAAGCGCCTGATTGCGCAGTTGCTGATGGCGATCCTGCTGCTGGGTGCCGCCGCGTTCTTCGACCAGCACCGCACCAGCCTGGATCGCCCGCACGACTTCTACATCAGCCAGTTCCTGGCGTCGGTGGGCGCCGGCATGTTCATGGGCCCGCTGATCATGCTCGGCATTTCCGCCGCGTTGAAACAAGGCGTGGACCACATGATCACCTTCCTGGTGACATTGTCGATCACGCAGACGCTGGGCGGACTGGCCGGCTCGGCCGTGCTGGGAACATTCCAGCTGCATCGCGAGCAGCTGTATTCCAGCGCGCTGACCAGCCAGCTCGATCCAGCCGACCCGGTGGTGGCACAGCGCCTGCGCATCCAGCAACAGCTGTACGCAGCGCAGATCACCGACCCGGTGCTGCGCAGTGCCCAGGGCAGCGCGCAGCTGGCGCAGACCACCCGCCGCGAAGCCAACGTGCGAGGCTTCAACGATGTGTTCACCCTGAGCGGCTGGCTGGCAATCGGTTTCCTGTGCTGGTTGCTGCTGCTGTCGCTGCGTACCGCAGTACGCAAACAGTGGCGCAAGCGCCATCCTTCCTCCCCCGCTGCGGCTGCGACCGCGGCACCGCGCTGAGTCCACCGTCATGCCTCCCGTCCCGCCCCGTCCAGACGACACCGACGCTGCCGAGAACGTCACCCCGCCGCCACCCACCGACGCGGCACCGGCGGCGACGCCGGCCGCGCCCGCCGCCGCGCCGAAGTACCTCAAGCCGAGTTCGCGCAGCGTGGTGGTGATGGTGGTGGTGGCCCTGCTGGGCATCGCGCTGATCCTGCGCGCCTGGCACCTGTGGCCGTTCACCAGCAGCGTGATGGTGACCGACAACGCCTACGTGCGCGGTCAGATCACGGTGATGGCGCCGCAGGTGAACGGCTATGTGACCGACGTGCTGGTGAAGGACTTCCAGCACGTGAAGCAGGGCGAGCCGCTGCTGCGCATCGACGACCGCATCTACGCGCAGCGGGTGGCGCAGGCGCAGGCCACGCTGGACAGCGCGCGCGCGGCCCTGGCCAATTCGGACCAGTCGCAGGCGCAGAACCGCGCGCAGATTGCTGCGGCGCGTGCCACGCTGTCGGCCGGCCAGGCCGAGCTGCAGCGCTCGCGCAACGAGGCAAAGCGCTACGAGGAACTGGCGGCGCAGCAGCTGGTGTCCATCAACGACCGCGACAAGTTCCGCACCAGCCAGGCCTCGGCGCAGGCCAGCGTGCAGCAGTCGCAGGCGCAGATCCGCATCGCCGAAGAAACCCTGGTCTCGACCCAGGTCTCGCGCAAGAGCCTGGAAGCGCAGGTGGAAAGCGCGCAGGCACAGCTTGAGCTGGCCCGCATCGACCTGGCCAATACGGTGATCCATGCGCCGCGCGATGGGCAGATCAGCGAAGCCAGCGTGCGCGTGGGACAGTACGTAGCCGCCGGTTCGCAGCTGCTGTTCCTGGTGCCCGACGCATTGTGGGTGGTGGCCAACTACAAGGAGGGCCAGACCTGGCAGATGAAGATCGGGCAGCCCGCCTCGTTCTCGGTGGATGCGTTCCAGGGCCAGGTGCTGCGCGGACGCGTGGAGCAGATCGCGCCGGCCACCGGATCGGAGTTCAGCGTGCTGCGCCCGGACAATGCCAGCGGCAATTTCACCAAGGTGGTGCAGCGGCTGCCGGTGCGGATCTCGATCAACGGGAACCAGGAACTGGCGGCGCGGTTGCGGCCGGGCATGTCGGTGATCATGCGGGTGGATACCGCGTCCAAGCCGATGGACTAGGGCGCCGGCCCGGTGGAGTCGAGCCATGCTCCATGCTCGGCTGCATTGTTATGAAATGGGGTCAGATCCCTTTGCCACTGGCAAAGGGATCTGACCCCAATCCCGAGGAAGCCGGCCAGCGGCCGGCACTACCCTCGCATCAACCTGCGCAACGGGCGCAGAGTCCGTGTACTTCCAATGTCTGTGCCTGCGGTTGGAAGCCGAGCTCCTTGGCCCGCTTTTCCAGCTGGGTCACGATCTCACGGTCTTCCAGTTCCACCGCGCTGTGGCAGCTGTTGCAGATCAGGAACGGCACCGAATGGGCCGCACTGCTGGGGTGGTGGCAGGCCACGAAGGCATTGACCGATTCCAGCTTGTGCACGAAGCCATTGGCCATGAGGAAGTCGAGCGCGCGGTACACAGTGGGCGGGGCGTCAGCGCCCACACCCTTGCCGTTGCGCACCCACTCCAGCAGCTCGTAGGCCTTGACCGGCTTGCCGGCCTCGGCGATCAGCTTGAGTACGTTGGCGCGGATGGGGGTCAGGCGCAGCCCGCGCTCGCGCGAGACACGCTCGACCACCGCCACGAAATCCGACGCGTCGTGGACATGGTGGTGCGGGGCCGTACAGGCGGTTTTGGCGGACATGCGCGTTCTCCAGTTCGGGCGTGGGCCGCAGGGCTCAGGCCGTTGCTACCTTGGTGATGGCCACATCGATGCGTTTCAAGGCCTGCTCGCGGCCGGCCAGGTACACGGTATGGGAAATGTCAGGGCTGACCTGGGTGCCGGTGATGGCCACGCGCAGCGGCTGGGCGACCTTGCCCATGCCCATTTCCAGCGCGGCGGCTGCATCGTGCAGGGCCACGCCAACGGCCTCGGCGGTCCACTCCGGCAGGGCTGCCAGCAGCTCGCGGGCCTTGCCCAGCGGCAGTTCCGCACCGGCCTTGAAGTGCTTGGCCACGGCCGCTTCATCGTATTCGTTCAGCGGCTGGTACCAGACCACGGCCTTCTCGGCCATTTCCTTCAGGGTCTGCACGCGCTCGCGCAGGGCGATCACCACGTCCACCGGCGCCGGGCCAGCGGCCACGTCCAGGCCCAGCTTCTGCAGCTGGTAGACCAGGTGCGGCACGATCGCGGCCGGCTCCTCGGTCTTCAGGAAGTGCTGGTTGACCCAGCCCAGCTTGGCCATGTCCAGGCGCGAGGCCTTGGAATTGCAGTCCTTCACATCGAACAGATCGATCAGCTCCTGGCGGCTGAACAGTTCCTGGTCGCCGTGCGACCAGCCCAGCCGGGCCAGGTAGCTCAGCAGTGCATCAGGCAGGTAGCCGGCGTCCTTGTACTGCATCACGTCGGCCGCGCCGGTGCGCTTGGACAGCTTGGCGCCCTGCTCGTCCAGGATCATCGGCATGTGGCCGAACTTCGGCACCGGTGCGCCGATGCCTTCGTACAGGTTGATCTGGCGCGGGGTGTTGTTGATGTGGTCGTCGCCACGGATGACTTCGGAGATCTTCATGTCCCAGTCGTCCACCACCACCGCGAAGTTGTAGGTGGGGTAGCCGTCCGGACGGAAGATGACCATGTCATCCAGCTCGCTGTTGGCGATCTCGATGCGGCCCTTGATCAGATCATCGAACACCACCGTGCCTTCAAGCGGGTTCTTGAAGCGGATGACTCGGTTCGGGTCGTCCCTGTACGGCAGGCCCTGCTCGCGGGCAGCGCCGTTGTAGCGTGGCTTTTCCTGCCTGGCCATCGCGGCCTCGCGCATGGCGTCCAGCTCTTCGCGGGTTTCGTAGGCGTAGTACGCCTTGCCGTCGGCGATCAATTGCTCGGCCACTTCCTTGTACCGGGCGACGCGCTCGGTCTGGTAGAACGGGCCTTCGTCGTAGTCCAGGCCCAGCCACTCCATCGCCTCCAGGATCGCATCGATCGCACCCTGGGTGCTGCGTTCACGGTCGGTGTCCTCGATGCGCAGCACGAACTCGCCGCCACGATGGCGGGCCTCCAGCCAGCAGTACAGCGCGGTGCGGGCGCCACCGATATGCAGGTAGCCGGTGGGACTGGGGGCGAAGCGGGTGCGGCAGGTCATGGAGGGCTCGAGGAACGGGTATCCCCCGATTTTACCAGCCCTCCGCCCCCTGCGGAAAAAGGGGACGGAGGGATCAAGTCGCTATTGCCGCGCTCCCGGGAGAACGCCGATGCAGCGGAGGGGAAACACGACTTGATCCCCTCCGTCCCTTTTTCAGGGCTCGGGCTTGCGCGGGAACGGCTGTTCGCGCATGGCAGCGTGGTAGGCGAAGGAGGCGACGATGGCGGCGGCCTGCTTCAGATCTTCCGGTTCGGCGTGGTCCCAGGTGTCCAGGTGGCTGTGGTGGACGTTGCTGAAATAGTCCAGCTTGTCCTGGATGAACTGGAAGCCCGGCAGGCCGATGCGGTCGAAGCTGATGTGGTCGGTGCTGCCGGTGTTGCGGGTGGCCACGGTGGTTGCACCCACGTCATGGAACGGGGCGAGCCAGGCTTCGAAGATCGGCATCGCCGCCAGGTTTTCCTGTGCGTAGATGCCACGGAAGCGGCCCGAGCCGTTGTCCATGTTGAAATAGACCTGGAACTTGCCGTAGTCGCGGGTCTTCTGCAGGGCACCGGTCGGTTCGCGCAGCGAGGCCGGCAGCGCCTTCTGCGCCGGGTCGGTGGGCTCGGGGAATCGACCGAAGTGCTTGGCCACGTAAGCCTGCGAACCGATCAGCCCCTGTTCCTCGCCACTCCACAGCGCAACCCGGATGGTGCGCTTGGGCTTGGCACCGCTGGCCTTGAGGATGCGCATGGCCTCCATCATCACCGCCACGCCGGCGGCGTTGTCGGCCGCGCCGGTGCCGCTGTGCCAGGAATCCAGGTGCGCGCCGATCATCACCACCTCGTCCGGCCTGCTGCTGCCACGGATCTCGGCCAGGGTGTTGTAGCCGGGCTGGTCGGCCTCGTCGGTGAAGCGTGCGGCCACATCCACGCGCAGGCGCACGCTCTGCTTGGCTTCCAGCGCGCGTACCAGCGGATTGAAGTGCTCGGCGATCATCGCCAGTTCGGGAATGCCGACCGCTTCACCGGCCTTGCGCGAGCCGCCACCGGCCACGCGGATGATGCCGTTGTCCCAGCTGCTGATGCTGATCGAGGCCAGCGCGCCTTCTTCAACGAAGAATGCGTTGACCTTCGCCGCCAGCGCCTGCTTCTCCTGGTATTCCTTGACCCGCTTGGCGCGGTCGGCGGCCACGTCCTTGTCCTTGGGCAGGGTGAATTCCTGCAGGCCTTCCAGCGAGGTGGCGTCGTGCCGGTGCGAATCGGCGTCGGTGCCGCGCTTGTATTCGCGTGCCTCGCCCAGCAGCAGGATCTTTCCACGCAGCTTGCCGCGATATTTCTCGATGTCCTCGGGCTTCTTGATGTCCACCTGCAGCAGGTCGCCCTCGACCGGCCCGTTGGTGCCCGGCGTCCACGCCTTGGGCAGCGCATGCAGTGGCTGCACGCGATCGCCCAGCATCTCCACGCTGGCCGAGGTGAATTCCCAGCCACGGCCGAATTCGTCGAAGGCTTCGTCATGGACATTGTCCAGCTTCCATTCGCTGAACTTGCCACGGGTCCAGGCGTTGGCACGCCCCATCGCCGGCGAATTGGTCAGGCGCGGCCCGATGCGTTCGGTGAGGTAGCTGAAGGTATCCATCACCTGCGACTTGTGGAACGCCTGCTGGCGGATCTTGCCGACCATGTCCAGGTCCACCGGCTCGCGCTGCTGCGCCACCGCATTGCCCCCCATCGCCAGCGCTACTGCCAGCACGCCCCACTTCAGCCCGCTCCACGTCAACACGCCGCACCCCTGCCTTTCGGCTCGATCATCATCCGCTCGAGTCTAGCCAGCCGCGGCGCCCGGCCCCCGTCCCATCGGTCATGGGCATCTGGTAGATCCACGCCATGCGTGGATGGCGCCTTCCCACCGAAGAGCGGTGCGGACCAAGGTCCGCACCCAGCAGAGGCCCCGTAGAACACGCCACGCGTGGATGGGCCTTCCGCTGTCACCCCTTCCACCCCAGCCACAGCTGCGCGCGTTCGGGCAACAGCAGCAGCCAGTGCCGCTGGTCGATACTGCTGCAACCAAACACCGCCGCATGTTCCGGCCAGTCTGCTGGCAGCCCGTCGATGCCGATCTCCGACAACGCCGCCGCCCCGGCCTTCCATGGCCGGTAACGGGGCACCTTGCCGGCGAGCGCGCCGCGTCCGTGCCGCGCCTCCCGCAACCAGTCCAGCCCGCGCCGCTGCAATCCTTCGCAGGTGACGGCGGCCAGCTGGAAGCGGACCAGGCCGGGCGCGATCCGTGCCCCCGGCAAGGCCGCCAGCACCCCATGGGCCTGCAGCAGTGCATCCACCTCCAACAGCGCGGGAATGCCCTGTCGTGCCCGTTGCTGCAATCCTTGGCGCCAGCCCATGGCGTGCCCCTTACTTCTGTTCGGCCAGGGCGTACCAGTCAACCCGACGGGTCACCCACATCGCCAGCGCGAGGATCACGAACAGCAGCAGCGAGCCCATCAGCAGTGCATTGTTTTCCGAGACCAGCAGCCCATACAGCGCGCCGTACAGCACCGTCAGCATCGCGGCGAAGCCCAGGCCCCGCTTCCAGTGACCCAGCACATTGGCCAGGTACACCGCCTGCAGGCTGATGCAGGCCAGCGCGGAAACCAGGTAGGCCTGCCAGAAGGCGATGTGCTCGGACAGGCTGATCAGCAGCAGGAAGAAGATCGCCAGCGCCAGGCCGACCATCAGGTACTGCAGCGGATGGATGCGCAGCGACTTGATCAGTTCGAACAGGATGAAACCAACGAACGTCAGCACCACGAACAGCACGCCGTACTTGGAAGCGCGGTCGGCCTGGGTATAGGTATCGACCGGGTCGACCAGCGAAACCTGCACCGCCTGCGCATCCAGGTCATCGCCCTCGCGCAGTCGCTGCTGTGCGTCCGATGCCAGCGAGGAAACGGCCCAGCGTGCATCGAAGCCCTGTGCATCCACACTCCGCTCGTTCGGCAGGAACGCACCGGCAAACGACGGGTGCGGCCAGCTGGACCGCAGCGCGATCTGGTTGTCATCGCCCACCGGCACCACCGACAGCGAGCGGCTGCCATCGAGCTGCAGTTCCAGTTCCACGCTGCTGGCCGCCAGGATGCCTCCGGTGCGGGCGATGCCGGCGATCGGTGCATGCAGCCCACGGCCCAGTGCGGATGCGCCGGCCACGCCCGGCAGCAGCTTGACCTGCTGTCCATCAACCCGCAGGTTCGGCGTACCAACCAGGCCACGCGCATCGGACACGCCCAGCGCGATGTAGGCCTCGCCATAGGTCATGCCATCGTGCTCCGGGTAGTCGTCCTCGCTGAAGGTCGCCTTGAGCTGGCCATTCCAGCTGTACACCGGCACCTTGAACAGGCCGACCGAGCGCTGGCTGGGCAGCAGCTCGCCACTGATCTGCAGGGTGGCCGGCGGCTGCAACCAGTAACCCTGGGTGGTCTGCAGCTCGGTCTTCTTGTTGCCCTGCGCATCGACCACTTCCACCTGCTCGCGCTTGGACCACGGCACCACGCGCACCGGCCCGACCACGCGCTGGGTACCGGCACGGCTTTCGGCCACCCGCGAGTAGGCCTCTTCGCGATAGGCGCTGCGCTCGGTGATGACGCTGCGGATCAGGAACAGCGGGATCAGCAGCAGCAGGATCAGGCCGCCGACAATGGCGAACCGCAGCAGCATCTTCAGGGATTTCATCGTCCATCCTCGTTGGAGAGGACTGCAGGATGGACGGCTGCCGTGAGCAGGGTTTGTGGCGAATTTGAAGCGGGTGTGAAGTCAGCGCCGCAGACGCTGGCCCGGTATCGCCAGCGGCAGCCACAGGCTGGCCACGGTGCCGCCGCCTTCGCGCGGCTGCAGGCTGGCGCGGCCGTCATGCAGGCGCACCACTTCCTGCACGAAGGGCAGGCCGAGGCCGGAACTGCGGCGGCCGGTGCCGGGCCGGGCCAGCGAATAGAAGCGCTCGAACACGCGCTCGCGTGCGTAGTCGGGAATGCCCGCGCCACGGTCGGCAACCTGCAGGCGTACGCCCTGCCCGTCCAGCTGGGCATCCAGTTGCACCTGTGCCCCGGGTGGCGAGAACGCAATGGCGTTGTCGATCAGGTTGTGCAGCGCTTGCCGCAGCAGATAGCCATCGCCCTGCACGCGCAGGTCGGGCACCTGCTCGATATGCAGCTGGACACCTGCGGCCTGCGCGCGCACCTGCGCCGCCGCCGCGGCTTCCTGCAGCAGCACCGGCAAGGCGATCGGATCACGGGTCTGCAACCAGCCGTGCTGCTCGACCTCGGCCAGCGCCAGCAGCTTGTCGATGGTTTCGGTCAGCCGTTCCTGCTGGTCGACGATGCTGCGTGCGAAATGCGCACGGTCGGCGTCGGCCATCGGCTCCTGCAGCAGTTCGGCGGCACCGCGGATCGCCGCCAGCGGGCTTTTCATCTCGTGGGTCAGCGATTGCACGTACTGCTCGACGTACGCCTTGCCTTCCAGCTTGCGCCGCATGGTCTCCAGCGCCTGGCCAAGATCGCCGATCTCGTCGCTGCGCCGCTTTGGCGGCGGCACCGGTTCACCGGCGCTGACCGCGCGCGCATAGCGGCTGAGCTGGCCCAGGCCGTTGGTCAGCCACATCGTCACCAGCACGCCCACCAGCGCCGACAGGCCGATCAGCCACGCACCGCGCTCGATGATGGCGCGCTGGCTGGCGGCGATGAACGGATCGATGCTGCGGTTGGGCTGGGCCAGGCTGAGCACGCCGATCAGCGTGCTGCCATCGGCCGGGTCGTACACCGGCGCGGCCACGTGCATCACCGTGTTGCTGTCATCGCCCGGCGTTTCCGGGCTGGAGCGCGCACCGTATTCGCCGCGCAGGGTGCGGTAGACATCGTTCCAGCGCGAATTGTCGCGGCCCACGTCGCGGCCCAGCGAATCGTAGATCACGATGCCCTTGGCGTCGGTGATCGTCACCCGGTAGTCCAGCGCACGCTTGGGAAAGCGCCAGACCATCGCCTTCAGGTCGCGCTGCCGGGCCTTGGCCAGGTCGCGGGTGAAGGTGCCATTGCGGATGGTGCCGGCCTTGACGTCGGCGGCGGCCATTTCCGCCAGCACGTTGGCCGCATCCACCAGGGTCGATTCCATCGCCTGGCGCACGCCCGGCTTCACTTCGTTGACGAACACGCGCATCACGAAGAACGCGGCGATGCCCACGATCAGGAAGAACCCCAGGAACAGCTTCAGGACCAGACGCACGCCTCAAACCTCCAGGGCGTAGCCGAGGCCGCGATGGGTGCGGATCGGCTCACCGCTGGCGCCGGCCGCACGCAGCTTGGCGCGCAGTGTCTTGACGTGGGTGTCGACGGTGCGGTCGGCGCTGTCGGCGGCGCTGTCCCAGCCACGGTCCATCAACTGGGCACGGCTGAGGATCGCGCCGGGGCGCTGCAGCAGCGCCTCCAGCAACGCATATTCGTAGCGGGTCAGGTCCAGCGGATGGCCCTGGAAGCGGATGCGGCGGCCATCGCGATCGATGGCGAAGGCACCGTGTTCCTGCCAGCCGCTCTCGACGGACGGCGCCACCGCAGCGGGCGTGGCACGCCGCAGCCGGGCGCGTACCCGCGCCACCAGCTCGCGCGGCGAGAACGGCTTGGCCATGTAGTCGTCCGCCCCCAGCTCCAGGCCCAGTACGCGGTCGAGTTCGTCGTTGCGGGCGGTCAGGAAGATCACCGGCACCTGCGCCACCGGCCCTGGCAGGGCCCGCAGCCGGCGGCAGACCTCGAAACCACTGAGGTCCGGCAGGCCGACATCCAGCACCACCAGGTCGATATCGCCGGCCTGCAGCTGCTGCAGCGCCTGCCCGCCCAGCAGGCAATGGCTGGCGGCGTAGCCTTCGCTGCGCAGCGCATAGAGCACGGTTTCGGCGATGGCCGCTTCGTCTTCGACCACCAGGACATGGGTAACAGAGGCTGTCATGGCGCGCAGCATAGCCGCTGCGGCCCTTGCCCCGTACACTGCCGCCCATGAACTATCGCCACGCCTTCCACGCCGGCAACCACGCCGATGTCCTCAAGCACATCGTGCAGCTGGCCCTGATCGACAGCTTCAAGCGCAAGGACAGCCCGTTCTTCGTGCTCGACACCCACGGCGGTGCCGGCCGTTACCTGCTGGCCAGCGAAGAAAGCCGCAAGACCCTGGAAGTCGAATCCGGGGTCATGCGGCTGATGGCCCAGCCCAAGCTGCCCGAGGTGGTCGAGCGCTACCTCAAGGCGGTGCAGGCCGACAATCCGGTCGGCGCGATGATCGCCTACCCCGGCTCGCCGCTGCTCAGCGCGCAGGCCATGCGCCCGCAGGACCGCATGGCGGTGTGCGAGCTGCAGGAGGATGAGGCCGCTTCGCTGAAGACCCTGTTCGCCCATGACAGCCGCGTCGGCGTGCACCCCGGTGACGGCTATGCGCTGCTGCGCTCGCTGCTGCCGCCCAAGGCCAACGGTGCCAAGATCGGCCGCGGCCTGGTCCTGATCGACCCGCCCTACGAAGCCCAGGACGCCGAGTACCAGGCGATCCTTGCCGCGCTGGCCGAGACCCTGGCGCGCTGGCCGCAGGCCACCTGTGCGGTCTGGTTCCCGATCAAGCAGCGCCGCACCATCCTGCATTTCCTGCGCAAGGCCACCGCACTGCCGGTGAAGTCGGCGATGACCATCGAGTTCCTGGTCCGCCCGGACGACTCCCCGCTGCGCCTCAACGGCAGCGGCATGCTGGTGCTCAATGCCCCCTGGCAGTTCGACCGTGTGGTCGGCCCGGCGCTGCCGGCCCTGCGCCAGCATCTGGGCGAGCCCGGTGCCAGCACCCGCCTGGACTGGCTGAAGACGGCCGAATAAGGGCCTTCACGAGGCTGTACGACCGTGAGCCTTTCGTTCACGGAATGCAGCCCCGGTGATGACACAATCGATGGACCACCAAGGAATCACCCGGTATGGCCACTCGCAACCGCATGCCGCCCTGGCATGAGATCTTCAAGGCTCCCAGCGGCCACGAGCTGCTGATCCGCCCCATCCGCCCCGAAGATGGCGCGCCGCTGCAGGCCGCCTTCAGCCTGTTCGGGCCGGAAGAAATCCGCGACCGTTTCCTGCAATCGGTGACCGAGCTGTCACCGGAAACGACCCAGCGCCTGACCCATCCCAACCCGAAGACCGAGATCACCCTGGTCGCCGCCGAGTCGCTGCCGGCCGGTGAGGCCGTGGTCGGCGCGGTGGCCCGTGCCTCGATCATCCCCGGTACCCGCGAAGCCGAGTACGCGATCCTGATCAGCCGCTTCCTGATCGGCCAGGGCCTGGGCCGCCAGCTGATGCGCAAGCTGGTGAAATGGGGCCGCGGCAAGTACCTGGACCGCCTGTATGGCGATGTCGCCGCCGAGAACGAGCCGATGAAGCAGCTGGCCGCCTCGCTGGGCTTCAAGCCGGTCCCCCATCCGAACGGGGCCGAAGGCCTGGTGCGGATGGTGCTGGAACTGGACAACTGACGGCAGCGCCGGGCCCTGCCCGGCGATGTTGATCCGGCCGCTGCGCTCGCCGGGCATGGCCCGGCGCTACCCCGGTCACGTAACGATCATGGGCCAGGCGGGGGCTTCTGCTAAAATCCGCGGTTCATGTCGCGTACTCAATACCCCGCCCCGCCGCTGCCACGTGCCGGCCAGCTTCGCGCCTGGTGGCGCGCCCCCGCCTCGCCCACTGCCCTGGCCTGGTACCTGGCCCAGGCAGCGCGCACGCATGACGCGCCGCTGCTGGTGGTGGCCCGTGACAACCACGGTGCCAACCAGATCGAAGCGGATCTGCATACCCTGCTGGGAGGCGACCCGAGCCTGCCGGTGGTGGCGTTCCCGGACTGGGAGACGCTGCCCTACGATCGCTTCAGCCCGCACCCGGACATCATTTCGCAGCGCCTGTCGGCCCTGCATCGCCTGCCCACGCTGAAGCGCGGCCTGGTGGTGGTGCCGGTGCAGACCCTGCTGCAGCAGCTGGCTCCCCGCAGCTATGTCATCGGCGGCAGCTTCAATCTTGAAGTCGGCCAGCGCCTGGACCTGGAAGCGGAGAAGCGTCGCCTGGAAAGCGCCGGCTACCGCAACGTGCCGCAGGTGATGGACCCGGGTGATTTCGCCGTGCGTGGCGGCCTGCTTGACGTCTACCCGATGGGCGCCGACGAGCCGCTGCGGGTGGAACTGCTGGACGAGGACATCGATTCAATTCGTGCGTTCGATCCGGAAAGCCAGCGCTCGCTGGACAAGGTCGAGGCGGTGCACATGCTGCCCGGCCGCGAAGTACCGATGGACGACGCCAGCATCGCCCGGGTGCTGGCGACCCTGCGCGAGCGCTTCGACGTCGATACCCGGCGCAGCTCGCTGTACCAGGACCTGAAATCGGGCCTGGCCCCGGCCGGCATCGAGTACTACCTGCCGCTGTTCTTCGAGCGCACCGCCACCCTGTTCGACTACCTGCCTGCCGGCAGCCTGCCGGTCGTCTGCGTGGGCGCCGCTGAAGCGGCAGAGACGTTCTGGACGCAGACCGGCGAGCGCTACGAGCAACGCCGCCATGACGTTGAACGGCCGCTGCTGCCACCGTCGGCGCTGTACCTGTCGCCGGACCTGCTGCGCGAGCGTTTGAACGACGCACCGCGCATCGAGGTATGGGCTGCCGATCACGCCCGCATCGCCGAGGCGCATGCGCTGGGCGACCAGCCGTTGCCGCCGCTGCCGGTGGCCGCGCGCGAGGCGCCGGCCGGTGACGCGCTGAAATCCTTCCTTGGCCATTACCCTGGCCGGGTGCTGATCGCCGCCGATTCGCCGGGCCGTCGCGAGGCCCTGCTGGAAGTGCTGCAGGCCGCCGAGCTGAAGCCACCGGTGGTGGCCGACCTGCTGTCCTTCCTGGCCAGCGACGAACGCTTCGCCATTGCCGTGGCGCCGCTGGAAGACGGCTTCGCCCTGGATGCGCCGCACATCGCGGTGCTGACCGAACGCCAGCTGTTCCCCGAGCGCGCCGGCAGCACCCGCCGCACGCGCCGCGCCGGACGAGAGCCGGAAGCGATCATCCGCGATCTGGGCGAACTGACCGAAGGCGCGCCGATCGTGCACGAGGACCATGGCGTCGGCCGCTACCGCGGACTGATCGCGATGGACGTCGGCGGCATGCCCGGCGAGTTCCTCGAAATCGAGTACGCCAAGGGCGACCGCCTGTACGTGCCGGTCGCACAGCTGCACCTGATCAGCCGCTATTCCGGCGCGTCCGCCGAAACCGCGCCACTGCATTCGCTGGGCGGCGAGCAGTGGAGCAAGGCCAAGCGCAAGGCCGCCGAGAAGGTGCGCGATGTAGCCGCCGAGCTGCTGGAGATCCAGGCCCGCCGCCAGGCGCGTGCCGGACTGGCACTGCAGGTGGACCGCGCGATGTACGAGCCGTTCGCCGCCGGTTTCCCGTTCGAGGAAACCCCGGACCAGCTGGCTGCCATCGACGCCACCCTGCGTGACCTGGCCAGCAGCCAGCCGATGGACCGTGTGGTCTGCGGCGACGTGGGCTTCGGCAAGACCGAAGTCGCCGTGCGCGCCGCGTTCGCTGCGGCCAGTGCCGGCAAGCAGGTGGCGGTGCTGGTACCGACCACGCTGCTGGCCGAGCAGCATTACCGCAATTTCCGCGACCGCTTCGCCGACTATCCGATGAAGGTCGAAGTATTGTCGCGCTTCAAGAGCACCAAGGAGATCAAGGCCGAGCTGGAGAGGGTCGCCGCCGGCACCATCGACGTCATCGTCGGTACCCATCGCCTGTTGCAGCCGGACGTGAAGTTCAAGGACCTGGGCATGGTCGTCGTCGACGAGGAGCAGCGCTTCGGCGTGCGCCAGAAGGAGGCGCTGAAGGCACTGCGCGCCAACGTGCACCTGCTGACCCTGACCGCCACGCCGATCCCGCGCACGCTGAACATGGCCATGGCCGGCCTGCGCGACCTGTCGATCATCGCCACCCCGCCGCCGAACCGGCTGGCGGTGCAGACCTTCATCACCCAGTGGGACAACGCGCTGCTGCGCGAAGCCTTCCAACGCGAGCTGGCACGCGGTGGCCAGCTGTATTTCCTGCACAACGACGTGGAGAGCATCGGCCGCATGCAGCGCGAGCTGTCCGAGCTGGTGCCCGAAGCGCGCATCGGCATCGCCCATGGGCAGATGCCCGAGCGCGAGCTGGAAAAGGTGATGCTGGACTTCCAGAAGCAGCGCTTCAACGTGCTGCTGTCGACCACGATCATCGAATCGGGCATCGACATCCCCAACGCCAACACCATCATCATCAACCGTGCCGACCGCTTCGGCCTGGCCCAGCTGCACCAGCTGCGTGGCCGCGTCGGTCGATCGCACCACCGCGCCTATGCCTACCTGGTCGTACCCGACCGTCGCTCGATCACGCCGGATGCGGAAAAGCGCCTGGAAGCGATCGCCTCGATGGACGAACTGGGTGCCGGCTTCACCCTGGCCACCCACGATCTGGAAATCCGCGGCGCCGGCGAACTGCTGGGCGAGGACCAGAGCGGGCAGATGGCCGAAGTGGGCTTCAGCCTGTACACCGAGCTGCTGGAACGCGCAGTGCGCAGCATCAGGCAGGGCCATCTGCCCGACATCGATGCCGGCGAAGAAGCGCGGGGCGCCGAGGTCGAGCTGCACGTGCCGGCGCTGATTCCGGATGACTACCTGCCGGATGTGCACACCCGCCTGACGCTGTACAAGCGCATTTCCAGCGCGCGCGACAGCGATGCGCTGCGCGAACTGCAGGTGGAGATGATCGACCGCTTCGGCCTGCTGCCGGATGCGGCCAAGAACCTGTTCGCCATTGCCGAGCTGAAGCTGCAGGCCAACACGCTGGGCATCCGCAAGCTGGACCTGGGCGAGAACGGCGGCCGCATCGTGTTCGAATCCAAGCCGAACATCGACCCGATGGCGGTGATCCAGCTGATCCAGAAACAACCGAACCTGTATGCCATGGATGGTCCGGACAAGCTGCGCGTCAAGCATCCGCTGCCGCTGCCCGAAGACCGCTTCAATGCCGCGCGGGCACTGCTGTTGACCCTGGCCCTGCGCTGATCGATCTGCAGGGTGCCGGTCCGCCGCGGGCGGCAGGCCGGCACCCCTTACGTTTCCTGTGCCCGCGACAAGGAGTGTTGCCGTGAATCGTTTCGCCCCCCTTCTGCTCGCCACCAGCCTGGGCCTGCTTGCGGCCTGCCACAGCGGCATGAGCAACCGCGATTACCTGCATGAGAATGTCGCCAGCTGGAACGGCACGGTCAGCATGGTCGAGCAATGGACCAACGGCCCGAACGGCGCGTCCTTCCATGCGTCGCTGCAGGACGGCAAGAGCATGCAGCAGCATCGCTTCGGCCTGAAGAACGCGCACAAGGAAATCGCCGACCGGCGGGTCTTCGTTCAACAGTTCACCCATGGCAAGGACGCCGATGCACTGCACCAGAACCTGCTCGATTCCCTGAAGAGCACCGAACACATGTTCGCCGTGATGGAACAGCTGGCCGCCCTCCCCGATGGCTACAGCGAAGAACAGGTCGCCCCGCTGCTGCAGACGCTGGACGAGGCCGTGACCAGAATGGACGAAGACATGCAGACCCTGAGCGACGCGCAGGACGCCTTCGCCAAAGCCCACCGCATCCACCTGCAGACCACCGGCTGATCCGCGCAGCCCCGGTTGCCGATGCGGCCGGGACCAAATGCTGCGTGCGACTGAACGCACAGCCCCACGCGGGACCGTCGATGCCCCCCGCGTGACACCGATGCGGGTACCCTATGCGCCGCCCCGGCCCGCTCTCGCGGGCCTTTCCGTTTTCTGCGCAGCTTCGCCGCGCCGCCAGTTCCGATGCCCCAGCCCAGACCTCCCGACCTCCTGCACGCGCAGGCCTGCCTGATCGACGCCCTGTCGATGTCGCTGCAGATGCGTGATGCCTATACCCGCTACCACTGTGACCGCGTGAGCCTTCTTGCGCAGCACCTTGCCCTGCATTGCGACCTGGATGAGGAGGCCTGCGCGCAGGTCGGCCTGGCTGCGCGCTTCCACGACATCGGCAAGATCGGCATCCCCGACGAGGTACTGCTGAGCCCGCGCCGGCACAGCGACGAAGAGCGCGCGATCATGCGCGAGCACCCGGTGCGCGGCGAGCACA
Organism: Stenotrophomonas sp. 3(2025); assembly: GCF_052665395.1. Taxonomy (NCBI): domain Bacteria; kingdom Pseudomonadati; phylum Pseudomonadota; class Gammaproteobacteria; order Lysobacterales; family Lysobacteraceae; genus Stenotrophomonas; species Stenotrophomonas sp. 3(2025). Next base: position 177,737 of record NZ_JBQOIF010000005.1, read on the forward strand.
TTTTCCTGGCCACCGGCCGCAGTGATGCCGCGCCGGTCGCGCGACTGATCCGCGCCCATCATGAAGCGTTCGATGGCAGCGGCTATCCCGACGGCCTGCACAGCGAGGCCATTCCGCTCGGCGCCCGCATCGTCACCATTGCCGATGCCTACGATGCAATGACCAGCGTGCGCCCTTACCGCGCGGCGATGGAGCATGAGACGGTGCTGCGCATCCTTGATGAGCAGGCCGGTGGGCTGATCGATCCCTACGTGCTGCAGCGTTTCCACGGCATGCTCAGGAACGAGCCGGCGCTGGCCTGAGCCTTCACCGGCTGGACGGCGCCTCGCTTGCGCAGCCGCGACGATCCCCGCAAGCTGAGGGTCGGCCGCAGACGGCCCTGCTTACGAGGAGCATCACCCATGAAAGGAAACACCCGTATCGCCGCACCGCTGGGCCTGTTGCTGTTGGCCCTGGCGCCATTCGCGCAGGCCCAGCAGGATGGCACCGCGCCAGCCGCCGCATGCCTGTCGCGCAACCAGGTCACCGCTGGCACCTCACCTGCCACCCTGATGAATGCCCTGCCCCGCTGCGTGCAGGATGGACGCATGCAGGACGCCATCGATCTCTACAACATCGCCGGCGTGTTCGCCCATTTCGATCGCCAGCGCGTCGCAGACGAGACGGGGCACGGTGCCTACAACGCGCTGAAGGCGATGGCCGGTTCGGCCATGGGCGAGGAGAATCGCGGCCGCTTCGACAGCGCATTGAAGGCGCAGCTGAGCCCCGACAAGGCGCCAGCCTACGTCGCTGGCATCTGCACCTTCAGCAAGCGCATGGGGCCGCCCTCGTACACCCCGACCTACATGCTGGCCCATGGCATGTCCAATTTCACCGGCAAGGGCGGTGGCCTGGTGCCAGGCTTCGACCCGGCCAGCGCATGGCAGGCCACATTGTCGCAGTACCTGAAATGCCCGGGCTGATCTGCCGCCTGTTCTAGCCGACTGCAACGAGAAGGCCCGGCATTCGCCGGGCCTTCTGCTTCACGCGTTACCGGCGATCGCTTACCAGATCACCACGCGCTTGTCGTCCGCACGCACCATCGCATCGCCGGCCTTGCACTGGAACGCGGCGGCATAGGACGGCATGTTCGACGGCGCGCCGTTGGCACGGAAGTTCGCCGGTGCATGCGGATCGGTGTTCAGGCGCACGCGCAGCTCACCGTCGGTGAAGTTGCGACGCCACACGGTGGCCCAGTTCATGAAGAAGCGCTGGTCCTGGCTGTGACCATCCACCTCGACGTTCGCCTTCGGGTTCTCCTTCAGCGCCATCTGCAGGGCATCGTAGGCCACGGTCAGGCCACCCAGATCACCGATGTTCTCGCCCAGGGTCAGCTTGCCCTTCACGAACACGCCCGGCACCGATTCATAGCCGTCGAACTGCGCGACCAGCTGGTCGGTGCGTTCGGTGAAGGCCTTGCGGTCGCTGTCGGTCCACCAGTTGTCGAAGTTGCCGTTGGCGGCGAACTGGCTGCCCGAGTCGTCGTAGCCGTGCATCATCTCGTGGCCGATGACCGCACCGATGCCACCGTAGTTCAGCGCCGGATCGGCCTTGGCATCGAAGAACGGTGCCTGCAGGATCGCCGCCGGGAACACGATCTCGTTCTTGGTGGCGTTGTAATAGGCATTGACGGTCTGCGGGGTCATGCCCCACTCGGTCTTGTCCACCGGCTTGCCGATCTTGTCCAGCATGTAGCGGTAGTTGAACGCACGCGCTGCCTGCATGTTGCCCAGGTAGCTGTCACCGTTGGTCTGCAGGCCCGTCCACTCACGCCACTTGTCCGGGTAACCGATCTTCGGGGTGAAGCTGGCCCACTTTTCCAGTGCCTTCTTCCTGGTTTCCTCGCCCATCCACGGCAGCTGCTCCAGGCGCGCCTTCAGCGCCACCGACAGGTTCTGCACCAGGTGCTGCATGGCCTCCTTCGATTCGGCCGGGAACACCGCGTCCACGTACAGCTGGCCGAGGGCCTCGCCCATGCCGCCGTTGACCGACTCCAGCACGCGCTTCCAGCGCGGCTGCATTTCCTGCTGGCCGCGCAGGGTCTTGCCGTAGAACTCGAAGTTGGCCTTCTCGAACTGGCTGCTCAGGTACGGCGAGGCGTCGTCGATGGTGTGGAAGCGCAGGTAGGACTGCCAGGTGGCGGCCGGCACGTCGGCCAGCATCTTGTCCATTTCGCTGAAGAAGCCCGGCTGGGCCAGCGAGAACTTCTGCGCGGCCGGCACCTTCAGGGTGTCAAACAGCGCGGTCCAGCTGAAGTTCGGGGTCAGCTTGTCCGCGTCGGCGGCGCTGAGCGGGTTGTAGCGCTTGGCCGGGTCACGCATTTCGATGCGCGACATCGAGGCCTTGGCCAGGCGGGTCTCGAACGCCATCACCGCCTTGGCCTGTTCGGCAGCCTGCGCCGCGTCCACGCCGGACAGCGTCAGCACCTGCGCGATATAGGCCACGTAGGCGTCGCGGATCCTGGCCTGCGCGTCGTCGAAGTAATAGCCCTTCTCCGGCAGGCCCAGGCCGCCCTGGCCGACGTAGGCAATGACGTTGGCCGAATCCTTGTAATCGGCATTGGCGAACAGCGAGAACAGCACGCCCTGGCCCTGCGCCTGGCTGTCGCGCAGGTACTGGGTGATGGCGGCGGTGTCGTTCAGCGCGCCGATCTTGTCCAGCGTCGGCTGCAGCGGCGCCAGGCCGGCGGCCTCGATCTTCGCTTCGTCGTTGCCGGTCTTCCAGATGTCACCGATCTTGGCTTCCACCGAGCCGGCCTTGGCCTGGCTGGCGGCGGCCTGCTGCACCAGCGCGTGCTGCACTTCCAGCGAGCGCTCGCGCAGGATTTCGAAGCTGCCCCAGGTGGTCTGGTCGCCCGGCACCGGGTTGGCTTTGAGCCACTTGCTGTTGACGAAGCCGTTGAGGTCGGTACACGCGGCGATGGACGGATCCAGATCGGCGCTGTTGAGGCTGATCAGCGCGGTCTTGATCTGCGACTGGTCGAACGCCGGCTTGGCGGCGTCCGCAGCGGGAGCGGTCTCGTTCTTGCCGCAGGCGGCGAGCGAAGCAGCGATGGCGATGGTCAGGCCCAGCGGGACCAGATTGCGGACGTTCATGGCATGTCTCCAACGGCGAATCGTCCAGCGTAGCCGCTGCGGCGATGGTGGGGACCGGCCAAAGGTCACAGGGGGAACCCCCGTGGTCGCAACCGGGTGTGTACGGACCGTTGGTCCGCACACACCCTGCAGGGGAATACCCGGCAACGGTGGGTATCTACCGCGCCTTGCCCTGGTTGGCCACGGCTTCGGCGGCCTTGCGTGCCGCTTCCGGATCACCCAGGTAACGGAACGACTTCACGGTGAGGTCATCGTTCAACTCGAACAGCAGCGGAATGCCGGTCGGGATGTTCAGCTCGAGGATTTCCTCGCGCGAGACGTTGTTGAGGTACTTGTACAGCGCGCGCAGCGAGTTGCCGTGGGCGGTGACCAGCACGGTCTTGCCATCCTTCAACTGCGGCGCGATGGCGTCGTGCCAGTACGGCAGCACGCGGTCGAGCGTCGTGGCCAGCGATTCGGTGCCCGGCAGCGCGTTGCGATCCAGCCCGGCATAGCGGCGGTCGTGGATCGGGTGGCCCGGATCTTCCAGGTCCATCGCCGGCGGCGGGATGTCGTACGAACGGCGCCACACCTTGACCTGGTCCTCGCCATGCTTGGCGGCGGTCTCGGCCTTGTCCAGGCCCTGCAGGCCACCGTAGTGGCGCTCGTTGAGGCGCCAGGACTTGTTCACCGGCAGCCAGTCCTGCTCCAGCTCGGCCAACGCACCCTGCAGGGTGTGGATGGCGCGCTTGAGCACGGAGGTGTGGGCGACGTCGAACTGCAGGCCTTCCTCGCGCATCAGGCGGCCGGCGGCAGCCGCTTCCCGGCGCCCCTGCTCGGTCAGGTCGACATCGACCCAGCCGGTGAAGCGGTTGTCCAGGTTCCACTGGCTCTGGCCATGGCGCAACAGTACGAGTTTACGGGTCACTGCAGGGTCTCCAACGCGAGGAAAGGCAGGCGGCCATTGTAGCCCCGGCGCCCGCTCACCGCGCCGTGGCGGTGTGGATGTCATCCTGTGGCCGATGAATACACTGATCGACCCCGGGCGCTGGGAAGGCAGCGTCAGCGCCGCCCGCGAACAGCAGAAGCAGCTGGCGACCCGCGTGCAGCGGCAGGACCGGCTGCCCGCTACCGTGCGCTGGCTGGCCGGGCTGGATGTCGGCTTCGAGGAAGACGGCGCAATCACCCGCGCTGCGGCCGTGTTGCTCGACGCGGACACCCTGCAGCCGGTGGCGCAGAAGATCGCCCGCATCCCCACCGTGATGCCCTATATACCGGGCCTGCTCAGCTTCCGCGAACTGCCGGCGCTGCTGGCTGCGTTGGCGTTGCTGCCGCGCGCACCGGACCTGGTGTTCGTCGATGGCCATGGCATCAGCCATCCGCGCCGGCTGGGCATTGCCGCACACCTGGGCGTGGTGACCGACGTGCCGAGCATCGGCGTGGCCAAATCGAAGCTGGTGGGCCGCTTCATCGAGCCCGACCCTGAGGCCGGCGCGCACACGCCGTTGCTGGACGGCGGCGAGCAGCTCGGCTGGGTACTGCGCAGCAAGCTGCGCTGCAAGCCGCTGTTCGTCGCCGGCGGGCATCGGGTCAGTGCCGATACCGCGCTGGCCTGGGTGCAGCGCACGCTGCGCGGCTATCGCCTGCCCGAGCCGACCCGGCTGGCGGATCGGCTGGCCTCGCGGCGCGACGAACAGAGGTAGCGCCGGGCACCGGCCGCCACACCCGCTTCAGCGATGCACGTGACCGCGATGGCCCTGCGCATCGGCAGCGGCATGATCGTGCCCGGCGTGATCGTCGTCCTTGCCCGCCGACGGCTGGCCACAGGCTTCGCCGCAGTGGTCGGCTTCGATCTGCAGGGTCACGTGTTCGATACCGAAATCATCGTGCAGGCGATCACCGAGTTCGCGCCGCAGGCGGTCGGCGTCGTCGCCTTCGCGCATCACGATGTGCGCGGTCAGTGCCGGCGTGCTGGACGCCAGCGCCCACACGTGCAGGTCATGCACGTCCAGCACTGCGTCGTGGTCGGACAGGCGGTCGCGGACCCTGGCCACGTCCATGCCTTTGGGCACGCCTTCCAGCAGCACGTTGATGGCTTCGCGCATCAGCACATACGTGCGCGGCAGTACCCACAATCCGATCAGCACGGCCAGGATCGGGTCGATCGGCCTCCAGCCGGTCCATTGGATCAGCAGTGCGCCGGTGATCACCGCCACCGAGCCGAGCATGTCGGCCCACACTTCCAGGTAGGCGCCCTTCACGTTGAGGCTTTCACCGCTGCCGGCCTGCAGCAGGCGCATGGAGATCATGTTGATCACCAGGCCGACCGCTGCAATCACCAGCATGCCGGTGGAGGCGATCTCCTGCGGCTGGCGGAAACGACCGATGGCTTCCCACAGGATGTAGCCGGCAACCACGAACAGCATTGCGCCGTTGATCATCGCGCCCAGTGCTTCAAGACGGGCATAACCGTAGGTGCGGCGCGCATCCGGCGGGCGCCGGCTCAGCCGCACGGCCACCAGCGCGATCATCAGCGCCAGGGTGTCGGTAGCCATGTGCGCGGCATCGGACAGCAGTGCCAGACTGTTGGTCCAGAACGCACCGACCACCTCCACGACGAGGAAGGTGGAGGTCAGGCCGAGCGCCCACCACAGGGGTTTCTCGTGGCGGATCTCGGATGGCAGGTGATCGTGGTCGTGACCCATGGCAACAGCTCCTTAGCGATGGGAGTCAGGCTACGCCGGCGGGTGTCGGGAAACTATCACGGTGTTTATAACATTGCAGGCCACCGATACCTTCGCCGGGCATGGCCCGGCGCTACCGGGTAGCGCCAGGCCATGCCTGGCGGGCGTAGCCGAACAGCAGCCGCGCGCGGTCAGAAGCCGAAACGCAGGCTGGCCCAGTACGCGCGGCCGGGTTCGTTGTAGGTCGCCGCACCGGCGTCACTGCTGTTGGCCTCGCGGAACAGGCGCTTGTCGGCCAGGTTGTTGACGCCGAAGCCCACGCTGACCATGTCGGTCACCTTGTAGCGCGCGCTCACGCCCCAGACGTTGTACGCGCCGCGGGTCTGCAGCACGGTGGACGCATCGCAGTTGGCGGTGCAGCGCGGATCGTTGTTGATGTTGGCCGTGGCCGGTTCCTGCTTGCCGTAGAAGGTGCCGGTCAGCAGCAGCGACAGCTGCTCGGTGGCCTGCCAGTCCAGCATGGTGTTGACGGTGTACTTGGGAATCACCGACAGCGGCTGGCCGGTGCTCTTGTTTTCGTTCTCCACCATGTAGGTGAAGTTGTTGCTCCACTTCAGGTGGTCGCCCTGCTCGCCCAGCAGCGGGATCACCAGGTTGCCCTCGAGCCCCTGCACGATGGCCTTGGGTGCATTCTCCCAGCGGAAGATGCGGCCCTTGCGGTCGGCCGTCAGCCCGATCTGGGTGTAACCGGCCTGGATCTTGTCCTTGTAGTCATTGTGGAAATAGGTCAGCGAGGCCTGCCAGCCGCTCTGCGGTGCCCACTCCACGCCCAGTTCCTTGTTCAGGCTGGTCTCTGCCCTGAGATCCGCATTGCCCTGCATGTAGCAGCCGGCGCCCAGGCTCGGCAACGCGTTCGGGCAGCCGTTGCCACGGGTGTAATACAGATAGTCCGGGTTGGACTGGTACAGGTTCGGCGCCTTGAAGGCGCGTGCGATGCCGCCCTTGACCACCCAGTCACTGTTGAGCCGGAACTGCGCGTTGAGGCTCGGACTGGTGTTGTTGCCGAACTGGCTGTGATGGTCGAAACGCAGGCCCGGGGTCACGATCCAGCGCTCGCCGAGGTAGATGTTGTCTTCCACGTAGACGGCGGTGGTCTGTGCATCGGCCTTGCCGCGTGCACGATCGGCCGAAAGACCCGGAATGCCGCCACCGCTGCTGCTGGACTGGCTCATCGAATAGGGATCGGTCAGCCGGCTGTCGAGGTACTCGAACCCCAGCGTCCACACGTTCTCCGCGCCGCCGAGGGTGGTCGGGAAGCTGACTTCGCCGTCCAGCTGGTAGTTGCGCAGGCGCGAGGTCGACCAGTCGGCGCCATTGAAGCTGCCTTCCGGGCCGCCGGCCAGGCCTTCGTTGATGCGCGAGTTGTTGACCCCTTCCACCGCTGCGGTCAGCCGCGAGCTGACATCGCCCCAGCGTCCGCGATGGGTGATCGCGCCGGTGGTGCGATACATGCGGTTGGTCTCGGCCTGCTGCTCGGCCAGCGCGGCCAGGTCGACACCGGTGGAGGTACCAGTGGTACTGACCGCACGATCGCCGGCATAGATGTTGCCCTGGCGGCTGGTACCGGCCTCGAACTCGACCACCTGGTTGGCGGTCACGTCCCAACGCAGCAGCGCGTTGACGTCGCGGTTCTTGACGCCTTCGCGGCCCGCCGGCGGTACCGCATTGGCGCCGGTGGCGAAGTCGCGGTTGAGATCCAGCGAATCGGCATCGGTCTTGTTGAGGTTGCCGTACAACCGGAACGACAGCGTGTCGGTCATCGGCCCGCTCAGCTGCAGGCCGAGGCGCTCGCTGCCGCCCTCGGCACTGTGTTCGGGCACCAGGCCGTACAGGTCAACCGCACCGGTCAGGTCGCCGGTCGGGCGCTTGGTGATGATGTTGACCACGCCACCGGAGGCACCCGAGCCATAGCGTGCCGCCGCCGGGCCACGCAGCACTTCGATGCGTTCGATCATTTCCGCCGGCACCCAGTTGGTATCGCCGCGCGTGTTGCGCTCGCCACTGCGGCCCATGCGCACCGCGTCGCGTGCACCCACGCGCTTGCCGTCGATCAGGATCAGGGTGTTTTCCGGCCCCATGCCGCGCAGATCGATCTGCCGGTTGTTGCCGTACTGGCCCGATGCACTGTTGCCGGTCAGATTGACGCCGGGCATCGTCCGCAGCAGTTCGGCGATGTCGTTGACCGGCGGCCGCTTGGCGATGTCCTCGGCGGTGATGGTGGAGGTGCCCAGCGCCTGCCGCGCGATCTGCGAGGCAGTGACATGCACGGTGTCGATATCGGTGGCATCGGTTTCCGCATGGGCGGTGACGGCAGCGGTGGCCAGCAGTGCAGCGACGGCGAGCGCCAGCGGGCGCGGTGAAAGAGTGTTTGCAGGCATGTTCTGAACCTTCTGGCAGGGCAACGGAAGCCTCTGGCATAGGGCACGAGGCGGCGACGGGGGAGGCGGAACGATCACTGCGGGATGCCTGCAGGTCGGTTCCTGCCGTCATTTTTTCATAAATGCGATTGATTCTCAAATGCGTCAACGCATTGCGGCATCGGCCGGCGTGTGCTTCATCCGCGTTTTTCGGCCTGCATGGCGCTTAAACTGGCCGGCTTCCCTGCCATCAACCGTCGACAGCTGCGGCCGATACCGTGGTCTGTTGTGCGCCGTTAGAGATCGACGTGGATACACCCCAACTGGACGAAGCCAGCCAACCGCTGGCCCAGGCCTGGCAGCAGTGTCTGCTGCTGGCCGGCCCCGCCGCCGCCGCGCTGCTGCATGCCGTGGCCGCCGATGCACCGCCGACGCTGGCGCAGCGCTTCTACGAAGTGCTGCTGCAGGACACGCGTGCGCGCCGCTTCCTGTCCCACGAACAGGTCAAGCAGCGCCTGCAACCAGCGATGCAGCGTTGGTTGGCCCAGCTGCTGACCACCGATGCGGATGGCATTGCCGCTACCGTCGCCGCACAACGGGTGATCGGCGATGTACACGCACGGGTCGGTATTCCGGTGGACCTGGTGGCCCGCGGTGCGCGCGTACTCAAGCACGAGCTGTTCATCCGCCTGCGCGCCGATGCCGCTGACAACGACACCGCCTTCGCCGCCATCGATTGCCTCAGCGCGATCATGGACATCGCCATGGAAGGCATGACGCTGGCCTATACGCACGCCCGTGAGCGGTCTTCGCGCACCGATGCGGCGTACCGGCTGTTCTCGCTGGTGCAGAACGTCAGCACCGAGCGCGAGCGCCAGCGCGCCCTGCTGCTGGATTGGGAAAACAGCCTGCTGTACACCCTCGCCGGCCATGCGACCGGGACCGACAACGCCAGTCTGGCAAGCTCCGAGTTCGGCCTGTGGTTCACCCACAAGGGCATTCCCAGCTTCGGCGAAAGCAGCGAGACGCAGCAGGTGGGCCAGCTGATGGCACGCATCGACAGCCGCCTGCAGCGCGCCACCGATGAAGATCCGGCACGGCGGCTGACCGCCCTGCCGATGATCCGCGAAGACCTGGCCACCATCCGCAACCTGATGACCCTGCTGTTCGAACGCATCGGTGAACTGGATGCGGGCAGCGATGCGTTGACCAACCTGCTCAACCGGCGCTTCCTGCCGACCGTGCTGCGCCGGGAGATCGAGTTGTCCACGCGCAACCACACGCCGTTCTCGTTGTTGCTGCTGGACCTGGACCATTTCAAGGCGATCAACGATGGCCACGGTCATGACGCCGGCGACCGCGCGCTGCAGCACGTTGCCGCCCTGCTCGGCCAGCAGACCCGTGGCAGCGACTACCTGTTCCGCTACGGCGGCGAGGAGTTCGTGGTGGTGCTGGTGGCGGCAAGCGAGTCGCAGGCGGAGGTGATCGCCGAAAGCCTGCGCCGGCAGATCGCGCAGTCGCCGATCACCCTGCCCAACGGACAGACGCTGGGCCTGACCGCGAGCATCGGCGTGGCCGGACACGATGGTCATCCCGATTACGAGCGGCTGATGGCGCGTGCCGACGCAGCGATGTATGCCGCCAAGCGACAGGGCCGCAACCGGGTGGTGGTGGCCGACGACGCACTGCCGGAAGCTCCGGGACGACGCGCGCTGCAACGTTGAGCCTGCAGCGCGCGTGACGTGGCGTCGGACGGTCTCGACGCTACGCAGCGTCCTTGCGCGGTATGCGCCACGTCGCCCACCACGTCAGTGCGACCAGCGCGATGCCCGCGCCCAGCGCGCACACCGCCGGCCACCCATAGCGCGCCTGCGTCCAGGTGCCTGCCGCAGCCCCCACACCGCTGCCCACGGCATAGAACAGCATGTACAGCGCCACCAGGCGTCCATGCTGTTCGGCCGGTGCACGCAGCAGCAGGGCCTGGTTGGACACATGCAACGCCTGCCCGCCCAGATCCAGCACCACTACGCCCAGCAGCAACAGGGCCAGCGAATGCGGCAGGCCCAGCAACGGCACCCAGGCGACCAGCATCAGCAGCAGTGCCCCCAGGCTCACCCGGTGGGCAAGGCCACGATCCATCCAATGCCCGACCCGCGCTGCCAGTAGTGCGCCGATGATGCCGGCCAGGCCCAGCGCGCCGATGGCAGCGGTCGACCAGTTCAACGGCGGCGCCGACAACGGCAGTGGCACCGCGGCCCAGAACACGTTGAGACCGGCAAACAGGAACAATGCCAGCGGCCCGCGTTCGCGCAGCGCGCGATCCTGCCGCAGCATATCGGCCATCGAACGCAGCAGGTTGCGCCACGACGGCGGCATTGCGGGCACCGGCACGTGCGGCAGGCGCTGCCACAGCAGCAGTGCCAGCGCCGCCATCAGCAATGCCGACAGCAGGTACACCGCGCGCCATCCCGCTACGGCGGCTACCGCACCTGAGACCACGCGCGCCGATAGGAGGCCGATGAACACGCCGCCCTGGACCATGCCGACCACCCGCCCGCGTTGCTCCGGTGCAGTGAGGTTGGCGGCGTAGGCGATCAGTCCCTGGGTGAGCGCGGTACCCAGCAGACCCGCCAGCAGCATGCCCGACAGCAACCACGCGGTACTGCGGGCGGCGGCCAGCCATAGCAGCGCCACCACCAACGCCAGCAGTTGCATCCGCAGCAACCGACGGCGATCGCCACGGTCGGCCAACGGCAGCAGCCCGAGCAGGGCCAGCACGCTGCCGGCCTGGGTGGCAGCCAGCACTGCACCGGCCACGGCGGCATCCAGGGCGAAATCATGGGCCAGGCGCTCCAGCAGCGGCTGCGCGAAATAGACATTGGCCACGCTGGCACCGGCAGCAATGGCGAGCAGGCCCAACACGGGGCGGGACAGCGAAGGCATCATCAGTGCGGTTGCATTTTGAAACCAGATGCACGGTAGCGCCACTGGTTTTAAACTGCAACCACAATCGATGGAGTCCGCCATGCACGCCAACAGCCCCTGCCCCGTGGCCCGCAGCGCCGATCTGCTCGGCGACCGCTGGGCGTTGCTGGTCATCCGCGATGCCTTCGATGGCGTCAGTCGCTTTGGCGATTTCCAGCGCAGCCTGGGCGCGGCGCGCAACATCCTCAGCGACCGCCTGCGGCGCCTGGTCGAGGCGGGGCTGCTGGTGCAGCAGCCCGCCGCCGATGGCAGCGCTTACCACGACTATGTGCTGACCGCGGCCGGCCAGGACCTGTTTCCGCTGCTGGTGGCCCTGCGCCAATGGGGAGAACGGCATTGCTTCGCTGCTGGCGAAGCGCACTCGCAACTGATCGAATCCAGCAGCCGCCGGACACTGCCCTACATGCAACCCCATGGCCGTGACGGCCAGCCCGTGCGCGCCGCCGATACCCGCGTGCGCAAGCTCAAGGGGGAAGGCGGCCGGGCCTGATCCGCCCGTTCGCGCACACCGGTGGCGTCCGTGGGCGGTTAGCATCGCTCGTCTCCTGCCGCTGGATGCCGCCGATGCCGAACCACGCCCGAACCCTGTCGATCCTGCTGCCACTGGTCCTGCTGCTGGCCGCACCACTGGCCTCTGCCCGCGACGTGGCAGCACCTGCAGAGCACGTGGACAGCGACGGCCCTTACCTGTTCCGTGAGGGCGCGCAGCTGAAAGCGCAGTGGATCTGCCAGGACCAGGTGGAAACCCATAGCGTGCAGGCCGGCACCGATGGCACGGAGGTTACCGCGCGCTGCGGCTACCCGCATGCGGTGCATGTGCTGCCGCCGAACGCGCCGTCGGCATCGGTGCTGCCGGCCGTGCCGCGCATCGTCGCCGTGTCCGACATCCACGGCCAGTACGCACTGCTGGTCCGCCTGCTGCGCGCCAACCGGGTGATCGACACGCAGGACCGCTGGGCACTGGGCAGGGATACGCTGGTGATCGCCGGCGACGTGTTCGATCGCGGCCCGCAGGTGACCGAAGCGTTCTGGCTGCTGTATGGCCTGCAGCAGCAGGCGGCCGCCGCCGGTGGCGCGGTGCATTTCGTGCTCGGCAACCACGAGACCATGGTGCTGTACGACGACCTGCGTTACGTCAATCCGAAGTACCTGCGCAGCGCGCAGCTGCTCGGTCGCAGCTACCCGCAGCTGTATGCTGCCGACTCGGTGATCGGCCAGTGGCTGCGCACGCGGCCGGTGCTGCTGCAGATCGGCGATACCCTGTTCCTGCACGGCGGCATCTCGCCCGAAGCGGTGCAGATGGCATTGGACCCGGCCCACACCAATGCCGCCTACCAGGCCTCGCTGGGCATTCCCAAGGCCGAGGTGAAGGCAGACCCCGCCACCGCACCGTTGTACGACGGCAAGAGCAGCCCGATCTGGTACCGCGGCTACTTTGACGGGCGCCTGGACAGCCAGAGAGTGCAGGCGGTGCTCGACCGTCTCCAGCTCAAGCGCATCGTGGTCGGCCACACCTCGATGCCACACGTCAGCAGCTTCCACGACGGCCGCGTGATTGCCATCGACAGCAGCATCAAGAATGGCGAGAACGGCGAACTGCTGTTCATCGAGGACGGCAAGCTCAGCCGTGGCCTGCTGGACGGAACGCGGGTGCCGCTGGCCAAGGGCGAGCCCGGCCTGCAGGACTGAACGAAGGGCCAGCGCCGGGTGTGCCGGGGGCCCCCACGCCTGCCACCTCCACCCCGTTTGCCGCTACCCTCGGCAGCCGAGAGGCCCGCCCTGTCCAGCGGGCGGCCCATCCGCCCCCAGGAGCCCCGCGCATGCGTGTACTCATCGCAGAAGACGACCCGGACATCGCCTCTGGCCTGTGCGCCTCGATGCGCCGACAGGGCCACGTGGTCGACCACGTGGACAATGGCGCGCATGCCGATGCGGCCCTGAACTCCACCCAGTACGCGCTGCTGGTGCTGGACCTGGGCCTGCCCCAGCTGGATGGCCGCGACGTGCTGCAGCGGCTGCGCCAGCGCGGCGATGGCTTGGCCGTACTGGTGGTCACCGCACGCGATGGCCTGGCCGAGCGCGTGCGCGTGCTCGACCTGGGAGCCGACGACTATCTGGTCAAGCCCTTCGCGCTGGACGAATTCGAAGCACGCGTGCGTGCACAGCTGCGCCGAGTCACCAGCAACGGCAACCCCGACCTGCGCATCGGCCGGCTGCGCCTGGACCTGACCGGCCACCGCGTATGGATAGACGAGCAGACACTGGAACTGACTGCGCGCGAATTCGGCCTGCTGTCCGCCCTGGCGGTGCGCGCCGAGCGCATCGTCTCGCGTGCGCAGCTGGTGGAGGCCCTGTGCGACTGGGGCCAGGACCTGACCGACAATGGCCTGGACATCGCCCTGCACCGCCTGCGCCGCAAGCTGCAGCCGGGCGGCATGGGCATCCGCACGGTGCGTGGGCTGGGCTACATGCTGGAAGACGCCAGCGCGTGATCAGCGGACCGCCCAGCCTGCGCCGACGCCTGCTCGCCTTCCTGGCGCTGCCGATGCTGGGCCTGCTGACCTTCAACACGCTGCTGGCCTACTACATCGCGCTGGACTACTCCAACCGCATCCACGACCGCAACCTGACCGATGACACCGTGTCGTTCGCACAGATGCTCAGCACGATGCCGGTCAGCAGCGACCTGTCCCCGCAGGCACGTTTTCTCATCGAATACGACCCCGACGGTCATCGCTACTTCAACGTCGACAGCAGCCGCTTGGGCACCATCGCCGGCAACGCGGATTTCAGCGCCTATGCGCCCTCGCAGGACTGCAGCGGCATCCACCCGGCGCTGTACGAGGGTGAATTGAACGGCCAGCAGGTGCGCATGTCGACGGTCTGCACGCAGGCGATGAACGATCCACAGGACCAGCTGGCGGTGACCGTGGCCGAAAGCATGGCCGACCGCCGCCAGCGCGCACGCGAAATCCTGATGATCGTCATTCCGCTGATGGCCATGCTGGCGCTGGGAATGGCCGCGCTGGTCTGGTTCGGCGTCACCCACGGCCTGCGTATCCTGACCCCGCTGACTTCGCGCCTGGCACAGCGCCGCGGCGAGCTGGCACCGATTTCCGACGCGGACGTGCCCGAGGAAATCCAGCCCCTGATCAGCACCATCGATGGCCTGTTCGCGCGGCAGGCGGAAATGATCACGCTGCAGAACCGCTTCATTGCCGACGCCGCCCACCAGTTGCGCTCGCCGCTGGCGGGCATGGCACTGCACGTGGACCAGGCACTGGCGCACGGCGATCCAGAGACCGTGCGCGAAGCGCTGCAGAACATCCGCCGGCTCAACCAGCGCACTGCACGCGTCAGCACCCAGCTGCTGGCGTTGAGCCGGGCACAGACCGTGCCGGAGACGGTAGAGGCGCTGGATGTATCCGAGCTGGTGCCGCAATGGGTGGGCATGCGCGTGCCCGAAGCGATCCGCGATGGCATCGACCTGGGCTACCTGGGTCCGCAGCAGCCGGTACGGATACTGGGCAACGGCGCACTGCTGCACGAGGCGCTGGACAATCTGATCGACAATGCCCTGCGCTACGCCGGCGCGGATGCGACCGTCACCGTCGGTGTGCAGGCCCTGGACGACAACGATGTCGAGCTGTACGTCGAAGACAACGGCCCGGGCGTGCCCGGGGACGTGATGTCGCGACTGGGGGAGCGCTTCTTCCGCGCGCCTGGCACTGCCGCCAGCGGCACCGGCCTGGGCCTGGCCATCGCCCATGAGGCTGTCGAACACCTGGGCGGACGCCTGGGCTACCTCAACCGCCCCGGCGGTGGCCTGAAGGTGTCCATCACCATACCGTTGCTGAAGGGATCTTGATCCAGACGGACCGTTGAAAGGTTGCCGAAAATCGCGCTTGCGATGCTGACCTTCCCGACTGCCGCGCTGGAGCCGACTGGTGCCCGCACCCCATGAGTTCTTTCTTCCCGGTGGCCCGCAGGGTGTCCTGCTGATCCATGGCCTGACCGGCACGCCCGCCGAAATGCGCATGCTGGGCAAAGGGCTGAACAACGCGGGCTTCAGCGTGCATGGCGTGCAGTTGCCGGGTCACTGCGGCAGCGTCGAAGACCTGCTGCAGACCCGATGGGAACAGTGGTACCAGGGCGTGGAAGATGCGGCGGCGGACCTGCGTGGCAAGGTCGACCAGCTGTTCGTCGGCGGCCTGTCGATGGGGGCTGTACTGGCGCTGGCGCTGGCCGCGCGGCGGCCGGACTGGGTCTCCGGCGTGGGGGTGTACGGCGCCACCTTCCGCTACGACGGCTGGAACATTCCGGCGGTCGCACGCTTCTCATTCCTGTTGCCGTGGTTCAAGCGCCTGGGCATCGGCCGCGACCGCATGTTCATGGAAGAGCCGCCGTATGGCCTGCGCGACGAGCGCCTGCGTGCGCAGGTCAGCGCCGCCATGCTCTCTGGTGACAGTGCCGCTGCCGGCCTGCCAGGCAACCCGTGGCATGCCCTGGCCGAAATGCGTGCACTGAGCACCTGGACACGGCGTCACCTGCACCAGGTCACGGCACCCTGCCTGGTGATGCATGCCCGCGAGGACGACGTGGCCAGCATGGGCAATGCCGAACTGGTGATCTCGCGCGTAAGCGGACCGACCGAACTGGTGGTACTGGAAGACAGCTACCACATGATCACCATTGATCGCGAACGGCGCGAGGTGATCCGCCGCAGCGCGCGCTTCTTCAGCGACATCGGCGAACGTGCGGGCGTGCTGCAGGCGGTCGCCTGAGATGGGATCGCTTGCGACCCTGCTGTGGCTGGTCAACGTGGTGCTCGACACCGGCGGCCAGTTGGCCTTCAAGGCTGCCGCCAGCGACCCGCAGGATGGCGAAGGCCTGCAGCGCTGGAAGCACATGTTCGGCCGTCCCTGGCTGTGGCTGGGCATCGCCTGCTACGTGCTTGAATTCGTCGCCTGGATCGCTTTCCTGTCGCTGGTGCCGTTGTCGCAGGGCGTGCTGCTCGGCTCGATCAACATCGTCGCGCTGATGGTGGCCGGCCGCATCCTGTTCCGCGAGCGGCTGACGCCGTTGCGGGTGACCGGCATGCTGCTGGTCAGCGCCGGCGTTGCCGTGGTCGGAGCCGGAACATGAGGCGGCTGTACCTGGTCGGCTTCCCGCTGCTGATGGCCTTCGACACCCTGGCCCAGCTGTGCTTCAAGTATGCCGGCGACGCCGCGTTGCCGGTCGAGGCCAACAGCGCATGGCTGCTGCGCGTGCTGTCACAGCTTTGGGTGTACGGCGCGATGCTCGGTTACGTCGGCGCGTTCTTCACCTGGATGAGCCTGCTGCGGCACGCGCCGATCGGCCCTGCGTTCGCGGCCTCGCACCTGGAAGTGATCAGCGTGCTGCTGCTGTCGGCGTGGCTGCTGCACGAACCGTTGACGCTGCATCACCTGATCGGTGCGGTGCTGATCGTGGCCGGCATCATCTGCCTGGGCCGTGCCGAGGCGGATGATCCGCATTCAGTTACCGAAGCAGCCCCGTGAGCCTGCTGTCGCGCGAGTTGCCTCCCACCGCTGGCCTGCCCCTGCAGGCCAGCGATTTCCTTCCCGGCGGCGGCGACCTGTGCACGATTCTCGCCGGGCAGCTGGGCACGCCGCCGCTGCAGCTGACCTGCTCGGGCACCCATGCCCTGCTGATTGCCCTGCGCACCCTGCGCAGGCGCGCGCCGCAGCGCGATACGGTGATCCTGCCGGCCTATACCTGTCCGCTGGTACCGATTGCCGTGCACAGCCTCGGCCTGCGCATACACCTGTGCGATACCCGCCGCGACCATTTCGATTTCGACCCGGTGGCGCTGCACGCCGCAGCCGATGCGCGCACGCTGGCGATCGTGCCCACGCATCTGGGTGGGCGCATCGCCGATGTTGATCGCGCATGTGCCATTGCGCACCGCGTCGGTGCGTGGGTGATCGAGGACGCTGCACAGGCACTGGGGGCACGCGTGGCCGGTAACAGCGTCGGCCTGCGCGGCGATATCGGCTTCTTCAGCCTGGCCGCCGGCAAGGGCCTGAGCCTGCATGAGGGCGGCCTGCTGCTGACACGTGATGAAGAACTGCGTGCGGCATTGATCGAGCAGGCCGCAGGACACACGCCCTTCAACCCGCGCTGGGAGCTGACCCGCAGCCTGCAGCTGCTGGGCCTGGCGGCCTGCTACCGCCCTTCCCTGCTGTCGCTGGTGTATGGAAATCCGCTGCGGCGTGCCCTGCGTCGCGGCGATCTGGAAGCTGCGGTGGGTGATGTGTTTTCGTTGGCAATCCCGCAGCATCGCGTCAGCCGCTGGCGGCAGAACGTCGGGGCACACGCTGCACAGCGCCTGCCCGCCTTCCTGCAGGCCGCCCGCCAGCGCGCACTGCAGCTGCGCGTGCAGCTGGAATCGCTGCCTGCCGTTGAAGTGGTGGACGGGATGCCTGGCACCCTTGGCACCTGGCCGATGCTGATGCTGCTGCTGCCCAGCGAACGTGCGCGTGACAAAGCGCTTTCATCGCTGTGGCAGCGCGGCCTGGGTGTCAGCCGCATGTTCATCCACGTCCTGCCGGACTACGCCTATCTGCGTGGCGTCGTCGCGGACGCGGACGTACCCAATGCCCGCGACTTCGCCGCCCGCTCCCTGACCGTGGGCAACAGCCCCTGGCTGACCCACGAAGACAGCTGCGAGATCGTGAAGGTACTGGCTGGCCAGTAGAGGCTGAAGGCGAGCAAAGCCTGCTTCGCGCTCACTGTCTGAACGTTTCCCGAGTGCCTCCGTTCGGGCTTTCAGGTGGAAAGGAACGAGAAAGACGGCCTGCCTACATTGGCCCCGTCGCCGGCATCGTGCCAAGGCCTCTCTTCATCGACGGAGCTGCCCATGCAATGGAGCATCCTGTGTGACTTCGATGGCACCATCAGCCTCGAGGACGTCATCGATTCACTGCTGGAAAACTTCGGCCAGCCCGGTTGGCAGCAGCTGGAAGACCAGTGGCGCTCAGGCGAGATCGGTTCGCGTGAATGCATGCAGGGCCAGGTCCGCCTGCTGAAGCTGGATCCGGCCACCCTCGATGCACACCTGAACCAGGTACGGATCGATCCGGGCTTCGCCGCTTTCGTCAAACGCGCGCAGGCGTTGGGCCTGCCACTGCGCATCGTCAGCGACGGCCTGGACTACGCAATCCATCGCATCCTCGCCAACCACGGCCTGCCGCCGCTGCCTGTGGTGGCCAACCACCTGCGCTGGTGTAACGACCATTGGCAGCTTGAATCTCCGTACCAAGCCGAAGGCTGCCGCAGCGGCACCTGCAAGTGCACCTGCGCGGCGCAGGCGCGTGCAGACGAAGCTCCCCGCGTGCTGATGATCGGCGATGGCGCCTCGGATTTCTGCGTGTCCGAACACGCCGATTTCGTATTCGCCAAGCGCCGCCTGATTGCCCATTGCACCGACGCCGGTATTCCCCACGCCGCCATCGACACCTTCCACGACGCTACTGCGCTGCTGCCGCGCCTGCTCGACGGCAGCCTGCTTCAGCCCTCGCTTCCGCGGCTGCTCGCCACCGCCTGATCGCTGCGCCCGTTGCTTCCTTTGAATGCCCTCTCCGGAACCGAACCGATGAATATTTTTGACAAGAACGCCGATGCCGCCATCACCGATGCGCAGCTGCTGGCAGACGAAGCCCGCTACAGCTCCTTCGGCGACACCGTGCACTACGTTGATCCGCCGAAGATCTTCCAGCGCTGCGAAGGCAGCTACATGTTCGATGCCGCCGGCACCCCGTACCTCGATCTGCAGATGTGGTACTCGGCGTGCAACTTCGGTTACGCCAACCAGCGCCTGAACAATGTGCTGAAGGACCAGATCGACACCCTGCCGCAGGTCGCCAGCCAGTATCTGCACCCCACGCGCGTGCAGCTGGCCAAGACCATCGCGGTGGACATGCACGAGAAGTTCGGCCTCGATGGCCGGGTGCATTTCAACGTCGGTGGTGCGCAGGCGGTGGAGGATTCGCTGAAGATCGTCCGCAACGCGCGCAACGGCAAGAGCCTGATGTTCGCCTTCGAAGGCGGCTACCACGGCCGCACCCTCGGCGCCTCGTCGATCACCTCCAGCTACCGCTACCGCCGCCGCTACGGCCATTTCGGCGAACGCGCGATGTTCATCCCGTTCCCGTATCCGTTCCGTCGCCCGAAGGGCATGACCCCGGACGAGTACTCCGACCACTGCGTGCACCAGTTCGAGCGCCTGTTCGAAAGCGAGTACAACGGCGTGTGGGATCCCAAGGTCGGCCAGGCCGAGTACGCCGCGTTCTACGTCGAGCCGATCCAGGGCACCGGCGGCTACGTCATTCCGCCGCGCAATTTCTTCAAGGGCCTCAAGCGCGTGCTGGACAAGTACGGCATCCTGATGGTCGTCGACGAGATCCAGATGGGCTTCTGGCGCACCGGCAAGCTGTGGTCCATCGAGCACTTCGGCGTCACCCCCGACGTGCTGGTGTTCGGCAAGGCGCTGACCAACGGCCTCAACCCGTTGTCGGGCCTGTGGGCGCGCGAAGAGCTGATCAACCCGACCGTGTTCCCGCCGGGCTCCACCCACTCCACCTTCAACTCCAATCCGCTGGGCACGCGCCTGGGCCTGGAAGTACTGAAGCTGGGCAAGGAGATGGACTACGAGCGCACCGTGCCGGAGAAGGGCGCCTACTTCCTCGACGGCCTGCGCGGCCTGCAGAAGCGCCATCCGGAAATCGGCGATGTCGATGGCCTCGGCCTGGCACTGCGTGCGGAAATCTGCGCCGCCGATGGCTTCACCCCGAACCGTGAACTGCTGGACCGCATGGTCGACATCGGCCTGGCCGGCGACCTGCTGCACGACGGCAAGCGCATGGGCCTCGTGCTCGATGTGGGTGGCTGGTACAAGAACGTGATCACCTTCGCGCCTTCGCTGAACATCAGCTACGAAGAGATCGACCTGGCGATTACCCTGCTGGACCAGCTGCTGACCAAGGCCAAGGGCTGAGCGGGAATGCGCTGCCGGTTCCCGTGCCCCGCATGGACATGATCCCGCGTGTATCCAGCACCGCGCTGGAACCGGCCGCGCTGCTGGAGGGCTTCCTGGCCCACCCGCCCCTGGGGTTCGATGCCAGCCGCCTGCCCAGCGGCCTGCCCAGTTTCCGTGCGCCATTGGACCTGACCACAACCCTGGACGATGCACTGCGCTCGCGCCTGCTGGGGCTGCCGCTGTCGCGCCTGTGGCGGCCGTGGCTGACCTGGCAGACGCGGTTCATCGGTGCCACCAGCACCGAGTACACACCACTGCCGGCGTATGTGTCGGCGGCTGCACTGGCCGACGACGTGCTGCGCCATGGCGTCGGTGACAGCCGGCTGCTGGTGGTCAAGGATCTGGCGATCGATTCGCCCTTGCTGGACGATGCCGCCAACGCACACAGCCACGCCTTCCTGCAGGCGCTGGAAGCACGCGGTTTCATCCCGCTGGAAGGCATGCCGCTGGCATGGGTGGCGATCGATTTCGATTGCATCGACGCCTATCTGGCACGCCTGTCCGCAGCGCGTCGCAAGAACATCCGGCGCAAACTGCGCTCACGCAGCAACCTGCAGATCGACTGCATCGCCACCGGTGACCCGGCCCTTGCCGAACCGCGGCTGCAGGCCGAACTGCTTGCGCTGTACCTGCAGGTGTATGCACAGAGCGCCGTG
The DNA here is from genome assembly GCF_052665395.1 of Stenotrophomonas sp. 3(2025). Lineage (NCBI taxonomy): Bacteria > Pseudomonadati > Pseudomonadota > Gammaproteobacteria > Lysobacterales > Lysobacteraceae > Stenotrophomonas > Stenotrophomonas sp. 3(2025). The sequence goes on from NZ_JBQOIF010000005.1 coordinate 198,671, forward strand.
CATTTCGACCGGCTCGACCTGCCCTTCTTCCAGCACCTGCTGGCAGACACGCAGGGTCAGGGACGTTTGTTCCTTTACCGCCACAACGGCGAGCTGATCGGCTGGAACCTGTGCTACGTGCACGCCGGCAAGCTGGTGGACAAGTACATCGGCCTGTCCTACCCGCAGTCGCGCGACCACAACCTGTACTCGGTCAGCTGGATGCACAACCTGGAATACGCGTTGCAGCACGGCCTCAGCCACTACGTTGCCGGCTGGACCGATTCACGCATCAAGGCCGAACTGGGTGCCCGCTTCACCTCCACCGTACACGCGGTGCATGCGCGTTCGCCGCTGCTGCGCGCCGTCCTGCGCAGGCTGGCCCCGCACCTGCAGGCTGAGCCGGATGGAGGAGGCTGACGGATGCAACTGCGTCCGCCGCTGATCTTCGACCTCGACGGAGGCGTCCTGCCATTGCCGCAGGCACGCACGCTTGCGCTGCAGCACTGGCATGACCCGCTGCGCTTTGCCTGCCGCAACGCCACGCTGTCACGCTTCGCCACTGAAGTTCTTCGGCCGCTGCCGGCACAGCTCGGCACGGTCATGCTCGGCAGCGGCGACTTCCACCATCTCAGCCTGCCGCTGCTGCAGCACCTGCACACGCGTGCCCCGTTCCAGCTGGTGGTGCTGGACAACCATCCGGACAACATGCGCTTTCCCTTCGGCATGCACTGCGGTTCGTGGGTCAATGCTGCCGCCGCATTGCCACAGGTATCGCATGTACATGTGCTGGGCATCACCTCCGCCGATATCGGCCTGGGCCATGCGTGGGAGAACCACTGGCGGCCGCTGCTGGGGCGGCGGCTGACCTACTGGTGCATGGATGTGGATGTGGGCTGGGCCAGCCGCGTGGGCATGGCAGCTGCCTTCCGCCGCTTCGACCATCCCGAGGCCCTGGTCGCCGCGTTCGCCGCCGAACAGGCGCAGGCCCCTCAACCGACCTACCTGTCGATCGACAAGGACGTGTTCGCTGAAGATGTTGCGCGCAGCAACTGGGACCAGGGCCGCTTCCAGCTTGAACACGCACTGATGGTGATCGAGGCCCTGCGCACCGGTGGACTGGTGGGCAGCGACATCACCGGCGAGGTGTCACTTGCCAACTACCAGAGCCGTTTCAAGCGATGGCTATCATCGCTGGATGGGCAGCCCGACATCAGCGCCGATGATCTTCCGGCATGGCAGCAGCAGCACCAGCAGGTGAACCGCGAACTGCTGGCGGCGATGGCCGCCGTTCCGACGGCCTGCTGAGCGGGGGTAGTGCCGGCCCCTGGCCGGCAGCTGTACCACGATCTGCCAACCAAGGTTGGCACCTGCCAGACCCAGGCAGAGTCGGTAGTGCCGGCCGCTGGCCGGCAACCTCATTGTTCCCGGGCTCAGGAGGATGCCGGCCAGCGGCCGGCACTACACTGGACGTCTGCCCCAGGAGCCCTCGCCATGCCCCAGACCGTCATCCCGCAGCTGCGCATGCGCCATGCCGATACCAGCCTGCCCTTCTACGTGCAGGGCCTGGGCTTCATCGTCGACTGGGAGCACCGCTTCGAACCCGGCTTCCCGCTGTTCGCCCAGCTCACCCGCGAAGGCCAGACGATCTTCCTGACCGAACACAGCGGCGACTGCGAGGTGGGCGGTGCGGTGTATTTCATCGTCACCGACGTCGATGGCCTGCACCGCGCGTTCAGCGCTGCGGGAGTACCCATCGAGCAGCCGCCACACGATACCGACTGGGGAAGCCGCGAGATGCTGATCGTCGACCCGGATGGCAACCGCCTGCGCTTCGCCACCGACGCTGGCTGAATGCCACGCGCTTGAACGGGAATATACGCTTCGTATACGCTTCATATATCCCCAATCGAGAACGTCCATGGGCATCGTCAACATCGATGACACCCTGCACGACCAGCTGCGTCGTGCCTGCACCGTCTCCAACCGCTCGATCAACGCCCAGGCCACGTTCTGGATCCGGGTCGGCATGCTGTGCGAGATGAACCCGACCCTGAGCTTCCAGGACGTCGTCGCCAGTGAACTGCGCGCCGCCGGTGTGCAGCCGCCGCTGCTTGCCCCCGGCCGGGCCTGAGCCGATGGCCATGATCAAGCGCCCGGACGAGATCGACCGCCTCGCCGAGTCCGGACGACTGCTGGCGCAGGTCTTCGCCATGCTCGACGCCCTGCCCCTGCAGGGCCGCAGCACGCTGGAGATCAACGACATCGTCGAGCGGATGATCGTCGACGAGCTGCAGGCACGGCCTGCCAGCAAGGGGCAGTACGGGTTCCCGTACGTGCTCAACGCCTCGATCGACAACGTCATCTGCCACGGCATGCCGTCGGCCGATGACGTGCTGCGCAAGGGCCAGATCGTCAACCTCGACATCACCCTGGAGAAGAACGGCTACATTGCCGATTCCAGCACCACGTATGTTGTGGGTGATGCCGACTACGCCGCGCGCAAGCTGGTGCAGGTGACCTACCAGGCCATGTGGAAAGGCATCGCCGCCGTGCGGCCCGGCGCGCGCCTGGGCGATATCGGCCACGCCATCGCCCGCCACGCCCGCAGCCACGGCTACAGCGTGGTCAAGGAGTACTGCGGCCACGGTATCGGCCAGGAGATGCACGAGGAGCCGCAGATCCTGCATTACGGCCATGCCGGCACCGGCATGGAGCTGCAGGAAGGCATGGTGTTCACCATCGAGCCGATGCTCAACCAGGGCAAGCCGGCGATCCGCCAGCAGCCGGACGAATGGCCGGTGTACACCCGCGACGGCAAGCTGTCGGCGCAGTTCGAGCACACCGTGGCCATAACCGGCAGCGGCGTGCGCGTGCTGACCCTGCGCCCTGGTGAAACCCCGTTGTGCGCGGTGGATGCGGCCTAGAGCGGGCGCAGCAGCAACAGCAGCGCAAGGCACAGCATGAAAGCCGCCACGCCTGCATCCAGCAACCGCCATGCTGCCGCGTTGCGGAACACCGGCTGCAGCAACCGGGCGCCGAACCCCAGCCCGCAGAACCAGAGCACGCTGGCCACGCAGGCGCCCGCTGCGAACGCCCAGCGCAGGTCACCCGGGTAGCGCGTGGACAGGCTGCCCAGCAGCACCATCGTATCCAGGTACACGTGCGGGTTGAGCAGGGTGAAGGCCAGGCAGGCCAGCAGCACCTGCCGCCGGCTGCCACCACTGGCATCGGCCGCGGCCAGCTCACTGCCACCGCGCCACGCGCGCAGCCCAGCCCGCAGCCCATAGCACAGCAGGAAGGCGGCGCCGCCGAAGCGCAGCACCTGCAACAGCAACGGCCACTGCAGCACCAGCGCCCCCATGCCGCCAACGCCGGCCAGGATCAGCGCGGTGTCCGCGCCCATGCAGGCCAGTACCACCATGCCCACGTAGCGGCGCTGCAGCCCCTGCCGCAGCACGAAGGCGTTCTGCGCGCCGATGGCGATGATCAGGCCAGCACCTGCAAACAGACCGGCCAGGGCCGCAGCAATCCACATCCGACGCTCTCCACATTGAAAAGAGGCGCAGGGTGCGACCAACGGGCTCGTTAAGGCCAGCTGGTTTTTCTTTATCCTGTGCAGAAAAACTGAAGAGGCACCGCGTGGACCTGGTACATCCGCAGTTGAGCGCCTTCACCGCCGTGCTCGAAGAAGGCAGCTTCGAGGCCGCCGCACGCCGCCTGTCGATCAGCCCATCGGCGTTGTCGCAACGGATCAAGGCGCTTGAAGACCGGCTGGGCCAGGTGCTGGTGGTGCGCCAGGCCCCGTGCCGGCCTACCGCTGCCGGCGAAGTGCTGCTGCGGCGGGTGCGGCCGATGCAGGCACTGCAGACCGAAGCGCTTGCCGAACTGCTGCCGGAACGCGGCAGCGATGCCACCCGTACGCCGATTCCGCTGGCGGTCAACGACGATTCGCTGGACACCTGGTTCGTCGCCGCCATCGCCGAGCTGCACCAGCGCCACGGCTACCTGTTCGACCTGCGCATGGACGACCAGGACCACACCCTGGAACTGCTGCGCACCGGCAGCGTGCTTGGCGCGGTCACCGCCGAACGCAGACCGCTGAAGGGTTGCAACGTGCATCCGCTGGGCGCGATGCGCTACCGCGCCATCGCCTCACCGGCATTTGCGCGCCGCCACTTCAGCGCGGGCATGCCGGCCGAAGCATTGGCCTCGGCGCCGATGATCGTGTTCAACCGCAAGGATGAACTGCAATGGCGTTTCCTGCGCAGGCTCACCCGCGCGCGAATCCAGCCGCCCGTACACTATCTGCCCTCCTCCACCGGCTTCGTCGATGCTGCCGCGCGTGGGCTGGGCTGGTGCCTGGCGCCGGAGGCGCTGGTCACGCCAGCGGCAGAGTCCGGGCAGATAGTGGTGCTGGAACCGCGTCGCTGGCTCGACGTACCCTTGTTCTGGCAGCATGCCGCCGTGCGTTCGAGCACGTTGCAGCACATCACCCACGCGCTGCGTACCGCCGCGGGCAATACCCTACGTTGAAAAGAGCATGATCCAGACCACCGCAGACCCCGGCTTCACGCGCGGACCACTACCGTTTGCCCACTTCTTCACTACAGGAACGGCATGCGCCTGAGCTGCCCACGGACAAGGATGCATCGCGCGCTCGGCGCTGCCGGCCTGGCCTTGCTGGCCAGCCTGCCGCTGGCTGCAGCGGCACAGACCAGCGCGCCTCCCGCACTGGAATGGGAACAGGCGCGGCAGCGTCTGGAACAGGTCTCCGACGCGCTGGCCGCTGCTGATGCCGGCGTGCGCAACAAGGAAGAACTGCACGAGGCCACTCGCCTGCTGCGCCTGCCGGAGATCACCGGCGAAGTGCGGCGCCTGCAGTTCCAGAAGACACTGACCCTGCCGCTGGGCTCGCTGGCGCCGGTGGCCGAAGCCTTTGGCATCGACTCACCGCTGTCGTTCACCGAGCGCGACTGGCGCACACGGCCGGTGGTCACTGCGGTGCTGCCGCTGTACACCGGCGGCCTGATTCCGGCCGCGCAGCGTGCTGCCGGCGCGGCCAGCGAACAGGCCAGCGCCGAGCGCGAAGCGCAGCGGCAGTCGCTGACCGTGCAACTGGCCCAGGCCTACTTCGGTCAGCGCTTGGCCGAACAGGCAGTGATCGTGCGCCGCGATGTGCGCGACGGCTTGAACCGCCACCTGTCCGATGCCGAGAAACTGGAACGCGAGGGCTTCGCCACGCGTGCGCAGCGCCTGCAGGCCACCGTCGCCCGCGACAAGGCCGAGCGCGAGTACCAGAAGACCCTCAATGATCTGGCCACGCTGAAGGCTGCGCTGGCCACGCTGTTGCGCAGTGGCGGCGATGTGCAGCCGCTGTCGCCGCTGTTCGTGCAGCGCGCGCCGCTGGAACCGGTCGCCAGCTTCGAGCGCACCGCGCAGGCACGGCAGCCGCAGATCGCCCGCCTGCGCGCGATCGTGGCGCAGGCCGAACAGGGCGTGCGCGTGCAGCAGGCCAAGCTGAAGCCAACGGTATTCCTGTTCGGCCAGTACGACTTCCGGCGCCGCGACGAAATGCTGACCGATCCGGACTGGGCGTTTGGCATCGGCCTGAAGTACACCTTCCTGTCGCCGAACTCACGGCCGGCACAGATCAGTGCGGCACGCGCACAGCAGGAACAGGCCGAGGCCGGCCTGCGCGAGGCCGAGAACCAGGTCGCGCTGGGTGTGCGCAAGGCCTGGAACGAGCTGGAAACCGCACGCCAGCAGTTCGTGCTGCTGGACAGCAGCATCGCCCAGGCCGACGAGAACCTGCGCCTGCAGGAGCTGGCCTTCCGCGAAGGCCAGGCCACCTCGCTGGACGTGATCGACGCGCGGCTCGGTCTCGGTGGTGCGCGCGTCGAACGTGCGCAGGCCGCCTACCAATACGATATCGCCTTGGCACAACTGCTCGAGGTGAGTGGACAGATGGACCGCTTCGAAGACCATCGGCGGCGTGCAGACGAGGTAATTGATCATGAGTGATGTGTTGCACGACGAAGCAACGACGCCCCCGGGCAAGCGCCGGCTGGGGCCGGTTCTGCTGGTGGTGCTGCTGGTGGCGGTGGTGCTGGGCCTGTGGCTGGCCTGGCGCAGCCCCGCCGACCAGATCCAGGGCATGGCCGACGCCGACACCCTCAACGTGTCCGCCAAGATCACCGCGCGCGTGGCCGAACTGAAGGTGCGCGAGGGCGATCGCGTGCAGGCCGGGCAGGTGCTGTTCCTGCTCGACAGCCCCGAAGTAGCAGCCAAGGAACAGCAGGCGCACGGCGCACTGGCTGCGGCGCAGGCGGTGGCCGACAAGGCCGCCGAAGGCGCACGCAGCGAAGACATCCGCGCAGCCGAAGCCAACTGGAAGCGCGCCGAGGCCGGTGCCACGCTTGCCGATGCCACCTACCGGCGCGTGCAGAACCTGTTCAACGAAGGGGTGATGACCCGGCAGAAGCGCGATGAAGCGGCGGCCCAGGCCACCAGCTCGCGCGAACTGGCCCGCGCCGCCCGCGCCCAGTACGACATGGCGTTGACCGGCGCGCGCGAACAGGACAAGCGTGCCGCGCAGGGCCAGGTGCAGCAGGCCCAGGGCGCGGTGGCGGAAGTCAACGCCGCGCGCGTTGAAGTGGAAGGCCGCGCGCCGGTGGCCGGCGAGATCAACAAGCGCATGGCCGACCCGGGCGAACTGGTGCCAGCCGGCTACCCGGTGTTCACCCTGGTCGACATCGACCGCATGTGGGTGTCGATGAATCTGCGCGAATCGCAGATGCAGGGCCTGAAGGTCGGCAGCAAGCTGCAGGGCAGCGTGCCGGCACTCGGCAAGGACGGTGAGTTCGAGGTCTACTTCATCAATCCTGCGGGCGACTACGCCACCTGGCGCACCACCCGCCAGTCATCGGGCTATGACGTGCGCAGCTTCGAAGTGCGGGTGCGCCCGGTACGCCGCATCGAGGGCTTCCGCCCCGGCATGAGCGTGCTGTTCGCATGGCCGCAGCACTGAACACCAGCCGCAGCAGCTTCGGCAGCTCATGGCAGCGCGAACTGCGCCGGTTGCGCAGCAACCGTGCGGACCTTGCACTGGTCACCGTGCTGCCGCTGTTGATGCTGGTGGTGATGGCCTGGATGTTCTCCGCATCGGTGATGCGCGATGTGCCGATTGCCGTGGTCGACCTTGACCACAGCAGCGACAGCCGCCTGCTGCTGCGCATGCTCGACGCCAGCCCCGGCGTGCGCATCGCCCGCCAACCGGCCGATATGGAGGAGGCGCGCACGCAGCTGCGCCGGCTGGAGGTGTTCGCGGTGGTGCTGGTGCCGCGCGATGTGACCCGCCAGGCGCTGCGCGGCCGGCAGGGTACGGTGTTTTCCTATTACAACGCCACGTACATGACCACCGGCCAGTCCGCCGCTCGGGATATCGGCGACGCGGTATCGGCATGGAACGCGCGGTTGCTGCGCGAACGCATCGGCCTGCAGGTCGGGCCGGGCAAGTTGCGTGCCGCCCCCATCGCGGTGCAGTCGGACATCCTCTTCAATCCGGCGCGCAGCTACGAACTGTTCCTGCTGCCACTGATCTTCCCGGCGGTACTGTCGCTGGTACTGGCGCTGGCCGTGGCCGGCAGCCTCGGCCGTGAGATCCGCGACGGTACCCTGCCCGCCTGGCTGGGCCATGCACCATGGTCGGCCATTGCCGGCAAGGTGCTGCCCTACGTGCTGCTGTTCTCGTTGTACGGCGCGCTGGGCGCGGCCTACCTGGCCTGGCTGCGTGGCGACGGCATCGCTGGCAGCGTGCTTCTTCTGCTGCTCGCACAGCCGCTGTTCTACCTGGCCACCGCGGCCTATGCCCTGTTCTTCGTTGGCGTTACCCGTGACATGGGCACGGCCCTGTCCGCCGTGGGCCTGAGCATCGGCACCGCGCTGGCGTTCTCCAGCGCCACGTTCCCGGTGATCGACGCACCGTTGTTCACCCGCGTCTGGCACCTGCTGCTGCCGCTCAGCGCCTACATCAAGCTGCAGACCCAGCAGCAGTTCATCGGCTCGCCGTTGGCGGTGTCGCTATGGCCGCTGGCCACGCTGCTGCTGATGATCGCGGTTGCTGGCGGCATCGGCGGCTGGCGCCTGCTGGCGTTCGCGCGCACGCCGCAGGCCGCGCAGCCGGCCGGGGCGGGCGCATGAGCCGGATCTGGCACAGCCTGCGACAGACCCTGTTGGCCGTGCTCTGCGACCGCTATGCGATCGTGGTGATGGTCGGCGCGGTGATTCTGTACTCGTTCTTCTACCCCGCTGCCTATCGCCATCAGGTGGCCGGCAACCTGCCCGTGCTGGTGGTCGATGAAGACCACAGCGCGACCAGCCGCGAGCTGCTGCGCAAGCTCGATTCGCTGCGCGTGGCCCATGTGGTCGGGCAACCGGCCGACCTGCAGGAAGCGCGCGCACAGCTGGAGGCGGGCCAGGCCGAAGGTATCGTGCTGATCCCGGCCAACCTGGAACGCGACATCCTGCGCGGGCATCCGGCCAAACTGGTGCTGCTCGGCAACGGCGCCTACCTCGGCCGCGCCAGCTGGGTGCTGGGCAGCGTGGCCGATGCACTGGGTGCGTTCGGCCGTGAAGCGGCTGTCACCCAGGCCGCGTTCATGGGCGCGCCACAGGCACCACCGGTCACCCTCGTGCAACGGCCCCTGTTCAACACCCAGGAAGGCTATGGCAGCGCGATCGTGCCCGGCGTGGCCGAACTGATCGTGCACCAGACGCTGCTGATGGGCATCGGCGTGCTGCTCGGCGGTCGCCGGCTGGTGCTGGGGCGGCGCCTGCAGTTCGACCTGCCCACCCTGACCGGCATGGCCCTTGGCTTCGGCCTGATCGGGCTGTTCGGGCTGTTCTGGTACGCCGGCTTCACCGCCTGGGTGCAGGACTATCCGCGTGGCGGCAACCCGCTCGGCCAGCTGCTCGGCGGCACCCTGTTCATCGCTGCCACGGTGGCGTTCGGCCTGTTCGTCGGCAGCTTCTTCCGCACCCGCGAACGCGCCTTCCAGTACATCATCGCCACCTCGATCCCGCTGTTCTTCCTGGCCAGCCTTTCGTGGCCGGCGGTGATGACCCCGCGCCCGCTGGTGTGGCTGGCGCAGCTGCTGCCGACCACCTCCGGCATCAACCTGATGGTGCGCCTGAACCAGATGGACGCCAGCCTGGCCGAGGTCAGCCGCGAACTGATCACTCTGGTCGTGCTGCTGGTGCTGTACGGCGCCCTCGCCCTCTGGCGCCTGCACAGCCCAAAGCGGACGGAGGAGATTGAGTTGTAGCTGGCACGGAGAGGGAGAAAGCGACTTAATCCCCTCCGTCTCCTTTTACGGCTCCGGCGCGTACCAGAACGGGATGCTGTATTCGCGACGACGGCTGGGGCCGCGTTCGCCGCCGTCCACGTTCCAGACCAGTCGCAGGTCATGCCGGCCCGGCTTCAGGTCCGCCATCGGCAGATAGCCCACCAGCCCACGCATGTCCAGGTCGCGGCGTTCCATCGGCACGAAATCGTGCAGGTCGACCTTGCCGCCGTCGAGCTGCACCGTCCACAGCGTGGCCATGCAGTTCACCGCTGCTGTCGCGGCCAGTGCGCCCTGCGCTTCGTTGCGTGCACCACCGGCGCAGCGCTGTCGCGCCACCGGGTTGTCACGCTGCGGGCGATGGGGAATGAACAGGCGCAACCGCGATGCACTGATGGTATCGGCCGGAATCATCGGATAAGGCAGCAACTGGTCGTGCGCCGAGCGCAGCGATTCGTAGTGCGCGCCCAGCATGCCGTGGTTCACTGCCTCCTCGGTCAGCACGCTGTAGCGGTTGAACAGCGAGAACGTCATCGAGCCATAGACCTGCAGGGCGGCGAGCACCATCGCCAGCATCACCGCCGAAATATAGATCACCGTGAACGAGCGGCCGCGCAGGTTGCTCTGCAGGGTCCACTGCATGGTCTGCAGCAGGCGCAGCATGGGTACCCGCTGCAGGCCAGCCAGCACCGACTGCAGTCGCTTCTCCTGCCGTGCCGTGTCCAGGCCCCGCGCGCGACGCCGCGCGATCGACTTTTCCAGCAGCATCGGCACCATCGCCAGACCGAGCAGACAGAGCATCAACACCGCAACGATTCCCAGCGTGATGCGATCGACATCGCCGAAGGCGGCGCCGATGGCCATCGCCACGCCAAGCGAGACAATGGCCACCACCAGCGTGCCGGCCAGGGTCTGCACGCACAACAGCGTGGTCGAGAACAGCATGGTGGCAAGCCGGTCCGCGCGTTCAATGGTGCCGTCGAGGCCGCCGTCGCGCTGCTGCAGGAACGCGCGTGAGAACGGCCCCAGCATCGTCAACCGGTCCCAGTCGATACCGTTGGGGAAGTGCGATTTCAGGCCGATCAGGCCGATCCAGTAGCCGCGCACAGCCAAGTGGATGATCAAGGCCACCGCCAGCACGTAGCACATGCCGACGCCGATGCTGAAGGCGAACCACAGCGCCTGGAAATAGACACCTTCGGTATGCAGGCTGCTGCGCGCCCACGCATCGAACAGGTAGCCCGGCACAGCGAGCAGTGCGAAGGCGAGCAGGCCGGATATGAACAGCTCCAGCTCGTCGGTGCGGTCACGCACGCGGGAGTAGCTGGCTGTCGTGCGAGGCATTGCATCAGCAACATCGGACGATTCCCGACGGTCTACAGCGCTCGACTCGTTCACTGGCGATTCATCCCTGGAGGTCGGCGCAGTATAGGCATGCGCCCTGCCCCACGGAACCGGTCCGGAAACGAAGAGCGCCGGCACAGGGCCGGCGTTCGGGGTACAGCAGTGTGGAAGGGGTTATCGCATGGAGAGATCAGCGATAGACGCGCTCACAACGGCGCTCGACCACGCGGTCGCCAGTCTTCTGCTGATGGTTGCCCTGGATCTGCCGCCCAGCTGCACCGCCTGCCACGGCACCGGCGACAGTCGCCAGCTTCTTGCCATTGCCGCCGCCTACCTGGTTGCCCAGCAGGCCACCGACCACGGCGCCCGTAGCGGTACCGGTGATGCGGTTGGGATCGCGGGTATTGCGCTGCACTTCCACGTTCTTGCAGACCACGCGGCTGCCATCGTTGAACTTGCGCCCTTCATCACGCGGGCCGTAATTCTGTGCGCCAGCAACGGACGAGGCCGCCAGCAGGGTGCCCAGCACCATCAGTCGGGTCGAGGTCTTCATGGCCATCTCCTGTGCTCCGGTATGGCGCAAGTGTCTGCCTGCACGTGGCAAATGCAGGTGAAATCCACGTCTCCAGGCGCTCAGCGGCCATCATCGGTTCAGGAACAAAAATGCGCCCATCGCGACCAGCCTCGCGATGGGCGCCGTCTCCCACCCGGCTTAGAACTCTTCCCACCCACCCGTGTTGGCAGCGAGCGACGGGGCATTCCGGAGAGGCCCCCCGGTCACGCGACGCACTGGCGGCACGCTCGCAGCGACCGCAGCGAGCATCGGCCGGACCGCTGCTGCCGCCACCGTCGCACCGGTGCGGAACACCGACACCGCCTCGGCCAGCAGGTTGGCCTGTTCTTCCATTGACCGCGCAGCAGCGCTGGCCTCTTCCACCAGCGCAGCGTTCTGCTGGGTGGTTTCGTCCATCTGCATCACCGTCTGGTTGACCTGCTCGATGCCCGAGCTCTGCTCCTGCGAGGCTGCAGAGATCTCCGCCATGATGTCGGTCACCCGCTGCACCGAGGCGACAATCTCGCCCATCGTCGTGCCGGCCTGACGCACCAGCGCCGAGCCGTCGGACACCTTGCCCACCGACTCCTCGATCAGGCCCTTGATCTCCTTGGCCGCACCCGCCGAGCGCTGTGCCAAGGTGCGCACCTCGCTGGCCACCACCGCAAAACCCCTGCCCTGCTCACCCGCACGTGCCGCTTCCACGGCGGCGTTGAGCGCCAGGATGTTGGTCTGGAAGGCGATGCCATCGATCACGCTGATGATCTCGGCGATCTTCTTCGACGACGCTTCGATGGCGCTCATGGTGGTCACTACCTGCCCCACCACTTCGCCGCCCTGCGAGGCCACCCCATGCGCACCGATCGCCAGCTGGTTGGCCTGGCGCGCGTGTTCGGCGTTCTGCTTCACCGTGGAGGTCAGCTCCTCCATCGACGCTGCCGTTTCCTCCAGGTTGGCCGCCTGCTGCTCGGTACGCCGTGACAGATCGGTATTGCCCGAGGCAATCTCCCCCGCCGCCAGATTGATGCTGGATGCACTGGTCTGGATGCGGCCGACGATCTGGGTCAACTGCTCGACGGTGGCATTGCAGTCGTCCCGCATGCGGGCGAACACGCCGTGGAAGTCACCCTGCATGCGTACGGTCAGATCGCCGCGCGAGATCGCCTGCAACAGGCTCGACACCTGCACCAGGTTCTCGTCGGTGGTCTGCATCAACCGGTTCAGGCCGGCCACCATCTCGCCGAAATCATGCTCGAAGCGCGTTTCGTCGCCACGCAGGCTGAAGTCGCCTGCGGCCGCGGCTGTGGCCAGACGGCGGATCTCGCCGTTGATGGCCGACAGACTCGATTTGGTCTCGTCCATCGCCTGGGTGATCGCCGCCTTCTCGCCCGGCAGGCGATCCATGTCCACCGACAGGTCGCCGCGCGCGTAGTGCTTCATCACCTCGATCAGGCGGTTCTGCACGTGCACGTGCGAACCCACCAGCGCGTTGGTGTCATGCACCATGCGCCCGTAGTCGCCGGGGAAGGCGCTCTCGTCCATGCGATAACCCAGGCTGCCATCATCGTGCTGCCGCGCCATCTCGCCCTGCGCGGCCATCACCGCCTGCAGCTGCCCCTGCATGCGCTGCATGGACTTCAGCAACTGGGTCACCTCGTCGTTGCCCGAAGCATCGATGACGTTGTCCAAGCGGCCGTTGGCGATGCCATCGGCCAGCTTCACCGCGCCCGCCAAGGGGCGGGTCAGGCTGCGGGTGATCGCCCACGCAGCCAGTGCGCCGAGAATCAGGCTGAGCACACCGAAGGCGATGGACAGGGTTCCCGTCCACGCTTCCGTGGCGCGGTATTCCTCACGGCTGCGTTCGGTCAGGGTCTCCTGGTGCCGCAGCAGGCTGGAGATCGCTCCATTCCAGGCGGTGGCCAGACCATGCTCGGCCAACAGCTCGGTAGCTGCACCGTCGTAGTCGCCCGCCTTCATCCGCTCGTGCAATTGTTGAGTGGAGACGTCGGTGGCCTTGCGTGCCGCCGCGATCTGCGCCACCAGCGTATCGCCGGTGGCATCGCGGGGAATCTTGACGTACTTGTCCCAGATACCGTCGTAGGTGCGGCTCAGTTCCTGCGCCCGCTGGTAATCCTTGTCGAACTCCTCGCCGCGCTTGATCACCATCAGGCGACGATGCATCAGCACCGCGTTGTTGGTATCGAGCATGTCGTTCAACAATCGCATCTTGACCATGTTCACGCCCACCACTTTCTCGAACTGGGCGGACTTCAGATGGTTTCCGTACAGCACCAGGCCGACGATGGCCAGGATGAACAGCAACAGCAGACCGAAGCCGGCGGAAAGCCGGGATCCCACACGGAGGTTGCGTAAGGCGAGCATCTCAATTCCCTTGATCGTGGCCCTATATCGGTGGCGGCACGACCCTGGGGAAACTTTAAGCACATTTATTGAAACAACGCCTCATTAACATAAATGCGTTCAAGCGGATTTTCTTTCTTTGCTGCCTGCTGATTGCCCCCCCCCCCGCAGCCCCGCATCGTCCAGCAATGAAGGCGGGTTGGGAACGTATCACCCCGATGAATAAGTCGCGCGCTCTTTGGCAGCGCAACGCTATAGTCAGCGCATGACCGTATTCCTGCAGATCGAAGGCACCGCCATTGTTGATATCCCCAGCCTCTATGCGGAAATCAACCGGGTATTCATGGCCGGCGAAGCCTGGCAGCTCGGGCCCAGTCTCGATGGGCTGGACGATCTGCTGTACGGCGGTTATGGCGCGCTGGCCGGGCACGAAACCGCCACGCTGGTCTGGCGCGACATCGACCGCAGCCGAGAGGCACTGGGATTGGAGGCCACGCGCGCGTGGCTGGAAGACAAGCTGCGGCAGCCGGGTACGTTCAATGCCGAAACCATCGGCCGCCAGCTGGACGCCCTGCAACGTGGCGAGGGGCAGACCTACTTCGACATCGTGATGGATATCTTCGCCAGCCACCCGGACATCACCCTGGTACAGGCCTGAGGCTGCCACGCCTGCTGCCGACGCCCATCAAGGAACGTGGCAACAGGTACCACATGCACAGCAGGAGCTTGCACCACAGCACTTGAGCGACTGTCCGCTGCCATCCTGGCACTTCGCTGCACAACATCCCTTATCGCGAGCGGTTGCCATCGGCGAGGCGATGGCACAGGCAGTCGCCCTGCCATCTCCTTCCGAGGGCGACGCCTCCAACGAATAGTCCAGCACCTGGACGTCGACCTGTCCCCCGCCCAGCCCACGCTTGCGGACACCCAGCGGCCGCCCCTCCAGTGCCGCCGCCTGCACCATCGCCGGAGAGATCGTCAATGCGCCCTCCTGCAGCAGCGTCCCGTCCTGCCACAGGCTCCACTGCAGGTCTGCACCCGCTTCGCCGGCGATTGCCTCCGCTTCGGCAATGTCGACCACCAGGCTATAGCGTTGCCCATGCCTGCCCTCCAGCGCGACGGTCGCCGTGCGCCCCTGCCGCACGCTCAGCCGGGGCGAGAACGCGGGGACCCCGTCGTGCAGCACCCGCAACGCAAGGTGGTGCAGGTCATTCGACGGCGCCGCCTCTGCCGCCAGGGAAAGACCCGCGGTGCAGGCCAGAAATATCGCAAGCAACACCCGAAGGAACATGCATGACTCCGTTTGACCGCCCGATTGCGGCGATCCACCCTCCGCCGGAAATCCCTCCGAAAGCTGTGACCCATAACGCGGATTCACCCAGCACCAGCAGGCTGGCGCCGGCAACGACCGTTTCACTCGCAATCGCCCATCGCCCGAGCCTCCCGCACAACCATTGAAAGTCGCACGCGCCACCGCAGCTGTTCACCTGCGACACGTGCCACGCCCCCGGCAAAAGCGTCCCCCCTGCCCCGACCAGTTACCATGGACAGCCCTGTACCGGCTCCGCCCCGCTGCCCTCCGGCGCGAGCGGACGCCCCTGATCCACGAGTCCCATGTCCAAAGACAAGTCCGCCGAACACACCCCGCTGATGAAGCACGATGGGTTCACCGGAATCATATGCAAGCAAACCCTTCTGCAGCAATGATTCTGGCCCATTGGTGGCCGAACAGCGTTTAAAACGCCACACCGTCGCAACACGTTCCCCCGCAGCAAGCACGCCCCATTTGTTGATTGGAATCGATTCCAATCTCGGAGTCTGAGGAGATGAGACGCGAGCGGTAGTAGGATTGGGTTGCCCCATTCACTTGGTCACTCAACAGCTGCCTGATGACGAAATCCATCCAGGTTATTTCTGCATCTAAGTTCGCTACAACCTTTGCCCTCCGACCCGAGCTTCATGCCTGGCTTCTCGGTGCCGGCGCTTCTGCGGCCTCGGGCATCCCTACGGGCTACGACATGATCCTGGACTTCAAAGCCAGGCTCTATTGCCAAGAGACCCGGTTTCCCCGCCGAAACGTTGATCCTAGTGATCCACTGTGGGTTCAACGCATCGACGAGTTCTTCTCTCGCACCCCCCTCCTTCCGCCTCCTAACGATCCGACCGAGTATGCGGCCGCGTTCGAGGCGCTTTATCCGCAAGAGACCCATCGTCGGCAATACATCGCTGACGCCATCAGCAAGGGCACCCCTTGTTTTGGGCACCGCATGCTGGCCGGTCTGATAAGCGCCTCAAAGGCCCCATGCGTCTTTACAACCAACTTTGATCCTCTGATTGAAGAATCCAGCCTGCTGGCGGCATCGCTGATGGCCCCTGGCACTGCGGCCAAGCCCGCGGTAGCGGCGCTAGACTCTGCCAATGTAGCAACCCGCTGCTTGGATGAAGGTGACTGGCCCCTCATCGCCAAGCTTCATGGCGACTACCATTCCACGTCCCTAAAAAACACCACAAGCGAGCTCGCTTCCCAAGACAATGACATGCGCCGGGCCATGGTTGAGGCCTGCAAGCGATTCGGCTTGGTCGTCGTCGGCTACAGCGGCCGCGACTCCTCCGTTATGGAGGCGCTGGAGTCCGTCCTGGCCTACGAGAATCCCTTCCCCAGCGGCCTCTATTGGTGCACGTCTTCCCGCACCAAGCTCCTGCCGGCGGTAAGTGATTTCTTGGCAAATGCTGCTTCTGCGGGCGTCAATGTCTTCATCATAGAGTCCGCGACGTTCGACGAGTTGGCCGGCGATCTGCTCAACCAAATCAGCCTTCCAGCCCCGCTACTGGACCATGTCCTGTCTTTCCAGCCCGCGCAACTCGCAGCGCCTGCCCCAGTACGTACGACGGAAGCTCGGAAGTTCCCTGTGCTTCGCCTTTCCGCGTTGCTGGTGGAGAGTCTCCCCACCACGGCCAGAAGGGTAACCTTAGGCCGCCCATCCTCCATCCTTGAGGTACGGGAAATGCTCAAGACCAGTAAGTGCCGCGCGGCGGTTTCAATGGTGGGAAATGAGCTCGCAGCCTTTGGCAAGGACGCAGAGATCCTTGCGGCATTGCACACACTGAAGCCAGCACTTAACGGGCACTGGACGCTGGACCCTCGCCGAGACAGCTGGGCGCTAGGACTCACCTATGACGCCCTTCTGCGCGCGTTGGCTAGGCGGCGACCGTTGATTCCCAGACTCAAGCGTTCCGGCCACTCCCTACTGGTTGCGAGCACGAGAGACGGAGAAACGGAAGAACAGCGGCAGCGTCGTGAAAGTCAGCTTTCAAAGCTGAAGGCAGCCTATGGTGGCAAGCTCACCGGACAAATCTACGGCCGCAACTACAACGAAGCCATCTCGGTTCGGCTAGAAGAAATTGAGGGACGCTGGTGGTGCGGGTTCGATCCCTACACCGCCGTAGAAGTGCCGCGCGATGAGCGGGCTGCTCCTTCAGACGCGGCCGCGAGCGACCCACTGGCTTGGTCGCCGCAGCGCCGGCCAGATCCGACCGCTGACTGGAGAAGAGAGCGGTGGGCCACCAAATACAACGGTGCATGGGCCAACATCATCGACGCGTGGGCAAGCTTGCTCACGTCCCCACGGGGCATCACCTTTCAAGCATTCGGAATCGAAGCTCAAGAGGGAGTCGATGCGGCTTTCCGCATTTCACCACTCACGGGCTTCAGTCGTCCCGGACATCACGACAAATACTTTGACCGGAGGCAGTAATGGTAGATGTTTCTCGCTCGCAGCTACCACCGCTGTCCCTGCTTTCGGAGCCGGAGCTGGCCTTTTCTCCTGAACAGTCCGGGGGGCGAGATGTCCACCCCCTTCGCGGGCTGGCGCACTACGGCCCCTTCTCGCACCAGACATTCAGCCAGTTCACGCCCACCGTTCGCATTGCCACAGTGGGCCCAGAAAGGGCGTTCAAGACCCGTGGCGCACTCATGGCATCGCTGAAGCAGCAACATTCGGCCAGCGACAGAAGCGGCTACGCGCCAGATTTTCCCGGCTTTGCCAGTGTCTTCGGCGTGGACTTGGCTTCCTCTGACAAGGCTAACCACATCCGTTGGCCCGACTCCATCAACGATCTTCCAGGATCTGGTCCGCTTCAGACTCGCTTGGTGGCCGCCTTCGATGCAGCCCTCTCGCAACTAAGCACAAGACACGAGCAGTTTGATGTGGTTCTAGTTCATCTCCCGGAGGCATGGCTTCCTCACACATCCGGGGACGGATTCGACGCGCACGATGTTCTCAAGGCATTGGGAGCAAAGCACGGCATCCCAACCCAGGTGCTCAACGACCGGACCTTCAGTTTCTCAAACAAGGCTCAGCTGGCTTGGAGGCTGTCGATCGCGCTCTATGTCAAAGCCGGCGGCATTCCTTGGAAGCTCGCCCCTCTAGCGGGAGTGCCCGCGGACACTGCCTACATCGGTTTGGCATACGCGCTGAAGAAGGTCAACGACGAAACCCACTTTGTCACCTGCTGCTCGCAGGTGTTCGACATGGACGGGGGCGGCATGCAGTTCGTGGCGTTCGAGGCAAAGGATCCGGTCAAGGACGTGCGCGAAGCACGAAGGAATCCGTTCTTGTCACGAGAAGACATGCGAGCGGTCATTGCCCGCAGTCTGTCGATCTACCAACAGCGCAACGGTGGCACCCTTCCTCGGCGAATGGTCATCCACAAGAGCAATGCGTTCAAGCAAGACGAAGTTCTAGGTGCTCGTGACGCCTTGACCGCCGTCCCCGAGGTGGAATGCGTTGAGATCAGCTCCAGACCGACTTGGCGGGGAGTATGGCTGGTCAAATCCTCTAGCGGGACTGCGCGCACCCAACCAGCCAGATATCCAGTTCCTCGCGGCACCTTCGTGCCTCGGTCGGGCACGTGCGCTCTTCTTTGGGCTGCGGGCAATGTTTCAGACGTTTCAAGCAAATCAGACTACTACCAAGGCGGGAAGAGCATCCCACGTCCACTTCTACTGACCCGTCACGCGGGCAGCGGACCACTGGAAACGATCGCCCACGAAACGTTGGCGCTGACCAAAATGGACTGGAACAACGACGCACTCTACGACCCAGTGCCCGTCAGCATCCGCTACTCCCAGAAGCTAGCCAGAACCATCTCCAACGTTCAGGATCTCCCTGGAAACAGCTACCCCTACCGGTTGTTCATGTAATACCACATCGTGACGTTAGCAAAAGGAGATCGATACCATGATCGGTAAGATGCAGGACGCCTACATCGAAAAGCCGTCCGGGGAATTCAAAGGTCCCTACCAAGCCAGTTTTGCAGGACCGACCGTAATCTTGAACGACCGCACCGCAGACGTGGACGTTGGCGACCATGTGACCAGGACGCTTCCAAACGGAAAAACTGAGCGCTCCTACATCGTGGGCGTCGCCTTCTACGATGGGAGCGTTGGACGCTTTGGACCACACTACCAGTTGAAGACTGGTGCGGCCCCTGTGAATCAACAGCGAGCGCCCACCATCAACATTCAAGGATCGCACTCCATCCAGATCGGCGACTACAACACCCAGAACGTTGTCGGTGCGGTCCAAGCGCTGCATCAGGCTATAGAAGCCTCAAGCGCCACAGAAGACCAGAAAGTGGAGGCCAAGTCGCGCTTGGCCAAGCTGCTCGAACACCCCATTTTCGTTGCGATCGCCGGCGGTATTGCGGGCGGTCTCGCTGGCTGAGCACTAACCAGGAGACGCGGCTCTAGCGCGTCGGTGGTCCAGCGAGTCACCAGACCATCTTCAACAGCTCCAGCGCACTGCGGACATCAAGCTTCTCAAGTCAGGGTAGCCCGCTGAGCTTCCGAGTCTGGTCTTCAGGTCACCGCCTGGCCTGTGCGAGCCAGTCATCGATGAGCCCTGCCAATGTGCGATCGGAATGCCTATGCGCGTTTTCAGCACGGCCAAAGCTGATGGTTTTCCAGCACGACCAACTTCGGCTTCTGTGAAAGAAGGCCCAAAATCCCGGGTTGCCAAGTGAGGCGATGGTGCTTTGATGAGCGCACCACCTCGGCTCAAAGGAGCTCAACCATGTTCTCTCACCCGCAATTCCAAGTCGCCAGCCAACTGCTCATCGGGCTCATGTTCCAAGGACCTTCTCGTCAACTCGGCGACCGCGTCGAAGACGTGAGGCATGCCTTGGAGGTGTCTGCTGAACTGATCCGACAGTGGGAGGAGGACCAGCCACGGCGTGGCAAGTTCACACCCCCAACGCCGGTGCCACAGACGCGCACACGTGAAGCCGTGGTGGACCGCACCTTCATCCCTACAGATGAGTGGCGGCGTAGCCGCGCCAAGAAGAGCACGTCACCTTCAACATCGCGAGGCTCGGGCCCTGCTATTCACTGAAAGATGCCACCTGAAACGAGAAGAGCCCCGCTAGGCGGGGCTCGTTGCGTTTAGTGCAATCTGGGGCGCCGTGGAATGGCGGATGGCTGGGACGCGTCCGACGCGACGGGCCACTCT
This sequence comes from Stenotrophomonas sp. 3(2025), assembly GCF_052665395.1. Classification (NCBI taxonomy): domain Bacteria; kingdom Pseudomonadati; phylum Pseudomonadota; class Gammaproteobacteria; order Lysobacterales; family Lysobacteraceae; genus Stenotrophomonas; species Stenotrophomonas sp. 3(2025). Next base: position 218,761 of record NZ_JBQOIF010000005.1, read on the forward strand.
TGGAGATCCGACTGCGCCTCCCGGGTTGGCTCGGCTCGAACAGAGCAACGTTCCAAGACAGCCACGCTCGCAGCCTCCAAGCACTCTTTCCGCAAGCGTAGGTCCTCGGCCAAGATCGCCTCTTGCTCCGGGCTTGTGGCAGCTTGGGCTGCAGCCAACTCAGCAGACCGCTGCTCCAGAGCTGCCAACCGGCGGCCGCGACGCCTGGCCCACTCACGAGCCGTCCAAGACACCCCGGGTTCCGGGTGGTTGGCCACAAAGTCGTCCCACGCCTGTTCAGCCATGTGCCGCAATCGGATCGCACGGCGCACAGCTTTAAGACGCTTGGGGAAACGGACCAATGCTGCTGCAAACCGCTTCAAGCCCAGCAGCAGTGCGTTGAGCGCCGAACGATGCTCCTTGCACTCTTCGGGAACGACTTCTCCGCTCGCCAGTGCACTGACCGCTTTCAGCGTGGAATGGAGCGCATGGGCAGCCAATTCATCCCTGAGCGCGTCGCCTTGACGGACCACCTCAATCCGGATGGTCTCCACCGAGGGGGCCTCCCTGGGAGCGCCCTCGGTGCTGCCGTCGGAGCGCCTCTCGCCGATGGCTTTGCCCAACCCGTGCGATACAACGATCTGCCCATCGGAGAAGGCAAGCGTCTGATCGATGGTCGAGCGCTTTGCCTCGCGGTGGGCCTGCGCTTCACTGTGCCCCTCAGGCGCCGCGGCCCGGTTTTCCTGTTCAAACCGGGCTAGCACTTCATCGAAGGCGTGTTGGTTCGCCTCCTGAATGGACCTGTTCCTCTCCCCTAGCTCTGAGTACTCCCCGCGGCGCTCGATGGCTGACGCGTCTTTTCCCAGGTGACGCGTGGGAGCCCTCGATAGCACTGCGGCGGCCACGAGGTCCCCGCGCGCGAGCGCCTCGTCGGACTGGGCCTTCAGACTGCGATGATCCACGCGAACGTCCAGGTTTGCAGCTTCCAGATGCACATTCGTCGTCGCGGCCACCAGTTCCCTGATCCACTCGACCTCGGCCCGGCCTGCAGGGCCTCCGTCGAGCTCTCGGGTTTTGTCCAGGAAGCCATCAGGGCCAAGCCGGCGGGTGGTTGCCAGAATGTGGACATGCCAATTCATGCCTCCTTTGCTGCCGGGACTGTGGATGCTGGCTTGTGCAGCAAAGCCGTAGCGGTCCACCAAGGCCCGCGCCACTGCGAGGGCAAGAGACGATCGCTGGTCATCGTCCAACTCGTGGGGCAGCGCAAACTCGAACTCCCGTGCGATGGTGGAATCCTTTCGGCGTTCCGCGGCCTCGGCCTCCGTCCAAAGTGCGGCAGGCACCAGGGCCCAACCTGGTGCATCGCCGGGAATAATGCAGCGTGATTCAACCACGCCGTCCCGCCGACGGTAGTCGTGGCGCTGCCCAGTGCGCGTGTCTTCGAGAAGAAGCCCAGCGCGGTAGGCGGCAGCGGCAATGGACGAGTGCCCCTTAGCTCGACTGAAGGTTTTGACATTCGCGTGGTAGATGGCCATGTGGCTCCAAAGCAGTGGATGTGGCTTTGTTTATGCCGTGGCTTTGGATTTTCGCAAGCGCTGAAAGCGATTGGGGTTCAAGGGGCGAAGCCATTTGCGCACGCGTCACGTAGTGACGCCTAGGTGCGCTCTTGCTCTTCCAGATTTTGCTCTAATTCTCGATGGTAGGGGAGCTAGATGGGCGAGTAGATGTCGCGGCTCCAGTGATCTTGACGTGGCCGATTTATTTGCTTCACTCAAAATCAATCGACAAAGGAGATCGGCATGACAGCACCAAACCAATACCCACCTTCACACCCTACGCCAGGTCATGGACAGACTCGCCAAAGCAGACTGTAAGTATCGTTCAGCCAAAGGCGCAGACCTGCTTCCCAAGGCGACCAGTCGATTCAGCGCCTTGTCTTTCAATGGCTTTCGGGACGGTGACAAGCCAACGCACAGCTGATTGCGCGGATCACATGTCAGTTGGAAGGACCTTACCCCAATTCGACCTTCCTCCACGGGTAGAGACGCTAAGATGGCCGCCCCGCCAAATCCAAGTGGGTTGGGATCGGGCCCGTCTAAACTCCCATCAACGCAGACGGCGCCAACGGTGGGGGCGTGAAGCTTCGGGATGGGCGGAAACGCCACTCAGATCCCTGTGGCGAGTCCAACAGAGCCTTAAACCGCAAGTGGTTTTTACTAGAATCGGAACCTCGACCAGCAAAAATATGTCCCATTCACATTCTTAGGAGTGAGTGCATGATCACCCCAAATTCCTCACTGAGCCAACTGCAGGCTCACGTCGCGCAAGCTGAACTTGCCCGTGGCTTCCTCACCCAGAGCGCTGCAGACAAGTGCCTGCTCCTCGGCGAGGAAATGGGTGAACTGTTCAAGGCGATTCGTAAAACATCGGGCTTGGCCATTGATCCTCAATCCCAAGTCGGCGAGGTCGGCAGTGAGCTGGCCGACATCCTTAACTACCTGCTCGCCATCGCTAACCGTTACCACATTGACCTGGGCGAGGCTTTCGTCTCCAAAGAGGTGGTCAATGAAACAAGAACTTGGACCGTTAGCCCAGCTTCTTGAACTCAATCCTCGCACCGAAGTTGGCACAAAGTAATTGTGCCGGCGGCCCCACGTGGCCGCATCCATAAGCGGCGAAGCCAAACGTGCGGCCTAACGTTCACCACACTTAGAAGCAATTGCCTACCGACGGCCGTCTGCCGAGCCAACTTCTGGCTACCCACCTTTAGCACGCTAATCCCGGTGTTAGTATTTCATTAAACCCAGTACCCCGCCCGCTTCAAACTCCGGACCCAGCGGCTTCTGGAAACGCTTTTGTGACATCTATTTAGCGACACCGTATTGAAAGTTGCAGCCCGTCATGGGCATTATTTAGGCGGGGTACAAAAGCTCATGCAACGCAACTGACCTGTTCAACGGCGCAGGGGGCGCCTGGCAGTTATGGGGATTCTGCGGATTGTTCTGCTCAGCGGTCCTTTCAAGGTTGGGAAGTCCACTGTCACCGGCGAGCTAGTTCAGCAGTTTGGCTACCTCAAGATCAGCTCTAGTGACTACCTTCGCTCGCTGAGTCCCGGGGTGGAGCGATTAGAGCCTGCGCAGGCTCGCTTGAGACTGCAAGAAGCAGGTGACGACTTGGACCGGAAGACTGACTTCCTCTGGGTGGTGGATCCGATTGCGACTTCTGCTGTCGCCAATGCCCCAGACGCGTTCAACTGGCTTTTCGACGCAGTGCGTAAGCGACGGCAGGTCGAGCACTTTCGAGGGCAGTTTGGTTCCGCTGTCATGCACGTCCACCTGACAGCCCCGGATGACGCCCTGAGGATCCGTAGCGGCTTGTCCGACACGGCCTACGGAATTGCGGCCTCTCATCCCAACGAAGTCAATGCACGTTCCCTCATCGACATTGCTGATCGTGTCTTCGACACCACTGTGCAGACGGCACACGAGATTGCGATGCAGATCAATCAGGCGGGAGGCTGGTATGAAGAAGCATCATGTCGTCATCATTAGTGGCAAGACCTGCACAGGGAAGACAGGGCTAGCCGAGAAGCTGCGGCAGACGTACGGATTTCGGGTGGTTTCCTCCCGCGACATCCTCAACATGCAGCTAGAGCTCGACGGCAAGGGTAGCCGCCCTGTCCTTATCGAGGAGGCGCGCAAACAGGATGAACAAAGCAACTCCAAGTGGATTGTGGAGGGCGTGCTGCCTCAGTTTGAGCTGTTGCAGGATCACGAGCCAGGCATCGTGGTCGACCACGTCAGCAGTGCCGAACAGGTTCGCCAATTTCGGGAGTGCTTCAGCACCAACCTGGTTCACGTCCATCTCTATGCCACCCAAGCCACCTTACTGAAGCGCTATGAAGAAACAGAATCTTCGTCTGATGCTCCCAATTACTCGGACATCGACCACCTAACACCCGAGTCGGTGGAAAGCCTGAAGGCGGACGCCGACGTTCGCATCTTCACCGAACGCACGGACAGTGAAGACACGCTAGTGCGTGTCGCAGCCCAGCTCCATTTGCTCACCCCACCCGAACTGCGATGCGTGGATGTGTTGGTTGGAGGTCAATACGGCAGCGAGGGCAAGGGAAACATCGTGGCTTACTTAGCCAACGAGTATGACGTACTGATTCGGGTCGGCGGCCCGAATGCAGGCCATACCGTGGCCAACGCAGACGGCAAGATCGTCCACCACCAGTTGCCCTCAGGAACGCGCTTTTCCAATGCCAAGATCCTTCTGGGACCTGGCATCACTCTTAACGTTAAAGCGCTGCTGGCTGAGATCGCGAGATCGGAGATAGGACCGGAAAGGCTGTTCATCGACCCGCAGGCCACCATCATCGATGCGGAGGATATCGCCAACGAAGAGGGTGGAGTAAAAGGCACCATTGCTTCCACCGGCAGTGGTAGCGGCGAGGCCAAGGCGAGGCGCATCCGTAACCGAGGCAAGCCGGATCAACCAAAGTTAGCCAAGGACATCCCTGAGTTGGAGCCCTATCTGGGTTCGACGGTGGAACATTTGGAACTGGCATACCGACATGGTCACTCTGTCCTGCTTGAAGGCACGCAAGGCAGTGCCCTGAGCCTGTATCACGGCGAGTATCCCTACGTGACCTCCCGCGACACCAACGTGGCCGGATGCCTGGCCGAAGCAGGCATCTCACCCAGCCGGGTGCGCAAAATACTGATGGTGGTTCGCACGACGCCCATTCGAGTGGCTGATCCCGATGGGAACAAGGGGAACATCTCCGGTCACCTAAAGGTTGAAACCACGTTCCGCATCATCGCCGAGAGCGCGGGCCTCAACCCTGACGACGTCGAGGCGGCCGAAAAAACCTCGACCACCAACCGTAAGCGGCGAGTGGGCTGGTTTGAGTGGAGTCAGTTCCGACGGGCCTGCGACCTCAACGCGCCCACGGACATCGTGCTGACATTCGTGGACTATCTAAGCGCGAGCAACCAGAAGGCGCGGAGATTTGAGCAGTTGTCCTCCGACACGATCAAGTTCATTGAAGAACTGGAGCGTGTGGCACAGGCACCCGTGTCATTGATCAACACGCGATTCCCTCAGAAGGACGGTGATTTCAAGGATCTCCGCTCCATCATTGACCGTCGCAATTGGACGGCCCGCTCTCCCATTAGGTGACCCTGTGCAACTGGAAAAACTCCTTATTCGTTATCCGTTCGTCTACCACATGGCTGAAGCGGGCACGTGGCCTAGCATCCAACAGCGCGGCCTGCTGTCCACCACTGCTTCGTTGGATGCGCTTGGAATAGCCGGTGCACAGCGCAATGCCCTTGAGAGCTCCTATCGGCCGGAGATGTTCCACTTGCGCCCAGGTGCGGCCGATAACATCGTTTTGCGAGACCAGCGTCCAATGCCCCCTAGCCGGCTGGAGCAAGCACTGCCAGCCGGGCTTAGCACTGATCAGTGGTATCGCCTCATCAATAGCAAAGTATTCTTCTGGGTGAGTCCGGAGCGACTGGGTAGGTTGCTTCGATCCTATGGAGCCTCTCAGCACGACGTTCTGCGAGTAAACACGGCTAGCTTGCTGGATGCGCACTTCGCGCGCACCTGGCTCTGCCACATGAACTCGGGCAACACCCTGCCCATTCCTCATTACCGTGATGAGACCATCTTCAAACGCATTCCGGACTACCCGGTGAACCGAGTCGGCAACCCAGTAAAAGAGGTGGTGGAGCTGGTCGTCGACTACTCAGTGCCCGACATCGCGAACCACGTGGTCGACGTGACCCGGGTCCAAGGCGATACCCAGCTAGCAGTGGTGTGGACGCGGTGATGTATTTCTACCTAACACCCCAATATATGAGACAAATTGGGAACTCGACACACCCGGGTACCCGCCATCTTTTGAAAAAGAGGAGCTCAAGCTGAGGCGCTCGCATAGAGTGAGATTGGGCGCCTTGAGTCGCCCCAACTCTTAGAAAACAAAGCCTAACAAGCCAATAGCTCATTTATATTTCATTCATTAATGTGACGGCCAACGAGTGAAGCGATTGTTAGCTAATTCCTTGCAAACAGTACGCAATTGACTGCTATTGATTGCTTGAAAATCGCTCGAAACACCTTGTTTTAAAGGACTTCAAGGAGATAACTGATTTAGCGGGATGGTGAGGGCACCCTCGCAGCCGGAGCAACGTCTAGGGATGTTGAGCCGGGCGAAAATTTTTGTATCAACCCGGTTGACGAATTTGCGGCCTGTTTTATCCGTACTTCCATCCCCCAGATGGAAGTGAACCAATGACCGCTCTACCCTCCGCAGCACTCGCCGATTACATTGCCGCACCCTTTGGCACCCTTCATCTGGAGGGCATCCACATTGGTCGTTTCCGGATTGAACGAGCTACGATTCAAGGTCGCGAAGCTGCAATCAATCTTCAGGAGTGCATCCTGACAGCGCTGGACGAAATCGGCCGCAAGAGCGCGCTGAAGAACGGAACCCGGTATCCCCAACAGCTGCCCATGGGCACACCGGCGCGTCCCCTGGCCAAAGAGATCGATGATCACCTCGCGGACATGCGCCGCCGGCAGCTGGATCCCAAGACAGTGCTGGCCACGGAGCGCACCCTCAAGCTCCTCCTGCTGACCTGCGGCAACATTTCGGCCTGCCGCGTGGATTACAAGCATATCCAAGCATTGTGGCAGCTGCTGCGCTGGGCTCCGAAAAACCTGTTGTCGGATCCCTTGCTGAAACGCCTCAGCTTCGATGACGCGATCACTTTGGGGAAGGAGCAGGACGTACCGCCCTTGGCTCCGGCCACCGAAGAGCGCCACCGCCGCTTCCTGGTTGCTTTCTTCAACCACCTGGTCAACGGGCAAGCCATCGCGTCCTCGCCCATGAAGGCCTTCCGCAAACCAAAAGAAGATCACGCCATCGATCCCGACAAGGCCATCCGCCTGTTCGAGGACGGAGACCTGCAGGCCATCTTCGACCCGGCCACCTTCATCCCTTGGGCGAGAAAGCCGCAGCACTGGTGGGCACCGATGATTGGCCTCTACACGGGCGCTCGCGTCAACGAAGTATGCCAGCTGAAGCTGACCGACATCCTCCAGGAACGCGGGATTTGGTGCATCGCCTTCCAGAAGACCGTCGATGAAGACCTCGCTGCAGATCCGAAGCGCCAGCGCCGAAGCCGTCAGAGCATGAAAGGAGCCGGGTGCATGCGCATTGTCCCCATCGCCAAGCCCTTGCTGGACGCTGGCTTTCTCGAGTTCGTCGAAGACATGAAGACCACTGGCCACCCGCGGCTGTTCCCCTTTCTCTCTGCCGGCGTGAACCGGAAGACCGGAGAGACCAACGCCCGTTACAGCCAGCAATTCGTGGTGGATTTCGGCCGCTACTTGAAGAGCCTTGGGTTCGCCAAAGGTATTGGGTTCCATGCCTTCCGCCACACCCTAGCAACCGAATTGGATGTCAACGATGTTCCAGAGAAGGAAATTGCGCTTGTTACCGGCCACAGCACCGATCCCCGAGATCGGGTTCAGGTGTTGCGCAAGCACTACCTCCACAAGAAACCACAGGTGACCCGGAGCAAACAGATCAGCGCCCTGGAGTTGTATCAGCCCAACGTGGAACTGCCGCGCTACGAGCGCGGGCAATTTGCCGAGCAGTTGAAGGACCCAAGCAAGTTCCATCCGTGATACCAGCAGCTGTTGCCCAGGCCCCAGGCAAGTTCTGGAGGGGGCCTAGGCTGATCAGGGCGCGTTCGCATCGAATTCCATTTGGAATTACGCTAAAGCCCTCTACGCTTGGACCACACAGATGACCATTGATGTCAGCGGCCTGTCGGCCAAAGAACTCAAAGCCCTGATCACTCAGGCAGAAAAGCAGCAAACCAAAGTGCTGACTCGGCCCAAAGCTGCTGCCATGCGAGCCAAGATCAACAAATACGTCAAAGATCATGGTTACACGATAGATGAGCTTTACGGAGCGGTTTCAACGGCCTCTTCCGAGACCTCCAAGAAGCGCACCGGCCGCAAACCCGCGAAGTCCGCCGGCGGCAAGGTCGCCCCTAAGTACCGCAATCCGGCCAACCCCAGCGAAACGTGGTCCGGCCGTGGCCGCCAACCAAGGTGGCTGGCTGCGCTGGTTGTAAAAGGCAAGTCAGCGGACGAGTTCTTGATCAAATGAATGTGAATTCGTTGGCCTGACGAAGAGGCGACCGGCGTCGGTGCGCTGAACGTTGGCCGAGCAAAGACTATCTTCGATAACCCGGTCCGTGCGCACTCGTGGGCCATCGGCTTGTCGCGACCTCTCTCACGGACACAGAATCTTCATGTAAGTGCGTGCGGCCTGACCCATTGTGGCGCACACAACAAGAGATATGATAGTTAGCCGTACAAACGCCTCCTCTCTCACTCGAGAGGCCACCTTGAGTTTAGGTACAAGTGCCGCGCTCAGCAGGATATGTTCATGTTTGACTCCTTCTCGCCAGGGTATAGACTGTCACTGAAAGCGGAGTGCTTATGAAGATCAATGACATAGTTGCAGTGGAGCCTTCGACGGAGCTTGCGTGGATGCGAATGCCCGAGCCCGATCGTCAAAAAGTGGCCGAAATGTTGAAAAATACGAGCCTTACACAAGCTCACACCACGGGTGAAAGCAAGAGGCGGGCGCTTGATACAGGCCATTTTAGAATTATTTACGAAGTAACTCAGGATGGGGCCAACGTCATAGTGGTATCGGTGGCGACGGCAAGAGAGGCGCGCATTCTTCGCCGATAATACTGAGGCACTTATGCTTAAACAGGGAATGTTTCACTCAGTCACGTCATCAACGTTGACTGGGAAGTGGATGCGGGCAGAACTGCAGAAGTTCAAGGCGGTTCTTGATGCAGGTATCGGCTCTGGAAAAGGGGTGGATGAGACTACTCTTCTGCACTGGTTCGCACAGAGTGCCGAGCACGTTGCGTTGCTCGCTTATGCAACTAAGGGCGTAGTCCCCACGAGCGTGGGCCGCGAGATCCCTCTCGGAGGGTTTAGGGCCGATTTCGCCTGGGCCGCTGTCGATGCTCACGCTGCACCAACAATCGTTTTCATCGAGTTCGAGGCCGCCCTTTCCGATACGCTTTTTGAGATCAAGAAGAAGCGAACCACCCCCTATATAGGAGCGGCTTTTCTTGAGGGCTTTAGCCAGATTGTCGATTGGTGCGCATTCGGACAGCACGAGGCAATGACGAACCCATTGGTATCCCAATTGCTAAGAGGGGTCGCAAGACCACCAATTTACCAGTTTACGTTGATTGCCGGCCTCGACCATTTTGCAAGCGACCCCGCCCTCACGTCTCGCCTCACTTGGTGGAAGCAGAACATTAAATATGCCGATGGAGCCGAAATGTATAGCTTCACAGATGTGCTTGAAAATGGAATGCGCAGGGTCGGCCATTGGCTTTAGTGGTTGCTCGAAAGAAGTAGAGGCATGCATCTGTAGCCCCCCCCCTACTACGCCGAGCTTCAAACGGCACGAGCATCGAACTTGCAGGTGATTGAAGTACAGCAGTACCGGGGCGTGTTGGCGCCCGTAATTTTTGCGCTTGCAGCGATGTAATGAGTCAATGGTGTCTCGGCTACGCTTGTGGACCTCCCTTTCTCACCAGAAAACGGGCACCTATGCTCAGTCATCCTCGGTCAGCTTCTTCTTCAACTGAGGCACCTTGCAAGTATGTGGCGGAGGAAAGCGCTGCTGATTCCATTTAGCTCCCAGCGCCGATATCGGTTATTTTTCAAATTACCTAGCGTTGCCAGCCAGCATAAAGAATACCAATATCAGCACGATGTACTCTTCCGTGTCCGCGGCGAAACGCTAATTAACCGATCCCGATTATCGACCTTGGGCACCCTATCCATCCCTGCCAGCCTTTCTCCGTGGCGCCGACTCTTGGCGACAAAACAAGCGCGCGCTCACTCTTGCCAAGAGATGAGCCACTCACCCTGCGGGGAGAATTCGCACGATGCGCCATCGATAGCCACCCGAATCAGTGAGAGCTTTCAACGGCATGGAGTATGACACTAGCCGGAGCGTACGCCCACGCAGGGAGAGACGAATATGTATTCACCATTGCCGTGCAGCAGGCGCCCTGCGCCTTGACTGCCAAGGTGAGCGCGGATGTTGTCGCTCCCAAATAAGGATGAACAATGGAAAATGGTCGACGTGCAGCGACAGATCCCAAGGAGCCTTCTGTTAGGTCCGGTGCTTCGCTGCGTGCATCTCAATCCGTGACTGACAGCAGTCCCCCTTTGCGTGCTGCGCAACCTGCGGGACCCCATTCAAGGAAGGAATTGAGTCGGAGGAGAGCTTCGGCTTCTGGTGACTTGCAACAGAGCCTGCTCAGGAGCAAAGTTCACTCATCCAGGGGGGATGAGCAATGGAACGCTCGCAATTCATTATCGATCGCGCACTGTATTCAGATGACGTCGCGGCTCGGGCCGTGCATCGCCATACCGGCGAGTTTGGTGTGGAGGTGCGCAACAAAGGCGCCAACCTCACCGTTAGCTTTTGGTCTCTGGACGGCTCCAACCTGCCAGACGACCTCTGGGCCCGCTTTTCCCGAGACTTGCTGGACGAACGCCTGCGCGCGGCCGTGCGATTAGAGACCAACGGGCTGCAGCAGGAGCTGATTCGCGCAGCGCTAAACCAAGCAGAGCCGGTGGTTTCCCGTGTCGAGGTTTAGGTCCGCTGAGGCTTTCGCCGCCCCATCGGACTACCAACTGTTGCCTCTACGGTTCCGGCGCCTGCCCTGGCATCACGATCGGGCTTTCGTCTCGTCGATGGCCGGCGACTGGCTCTTGATGAAGATGGAGGACGTTGAGCGCCTGGTGACACACCAGCTTCCGACCGAGTCCGCCCTTTTTGCGGATTTGGAAGCCCGGCATTTGGCCGTTGCCGGGACCGATCGAAGCAGCTTGGCCCCCTTGCTTAGTCAGATCCGCAGCCGAAAGTCCTACCTGATGGGAGGCCCTGCTCTCCACATCTTCGTGGTGTCGCTGCGCTGCCACCACACATGCAACTACTGCCAGGTGTCCCGGCAGGAGACGAGCGCCACTGCGTTCGACATGGAAGGTACACACGCCGAACAGGCGGTGGAACGGCTGTTCGAATGGCCAAGCCAAGAACTGACGATCGAATTCCAAGGGGGTGAACCCCTGCTCAACTTTGAGCAAGTGAAGGTCATCACCCGGCTGATCGTCGAACGCAACCGGTCCGCTGGGCGAACCCTGCGCTTCGTCCTGGCGTCGACGCTGCATGACCTCACCAACGACCAACTGGCGTTTCTGGCCGAACACCGCTTCAAGCTCTCCACCTCGCTGGACGGTCCCGAATGGCTCCACAACGCCAACCGCCCCCGGCCCGGCCGCGACAGCTACCGGCGGACTGTGGAGGGGATTGAACGCGGACGCCGTTGGCTGGGAGACGATGGCGTCTCGGCGCTGACGACGCTGACCCGCCAGAGCCTCGAGGTTCCTGAGGCCATCATCGACGAATATCGGAAGCTGGGTTTCCACAGCATCTCCTTGCGACCATTAAGCCCCTACGGGTTCGCCACCAAGACGGCCCGCCGCACCGGCTACCCCACGGAGGACTTCCTGGCCTTCTACCGACGCGCATTCGACCACTTGCTGTCGGTGAACCTGGCCGGCTACGCCATGGAAGAGTCCTACGCGTCTCTCCTCCTCTCCCAGCTCTTCACGTCCTTCGGGCACGGCTACGTCGATCTCCGATCGCCCTCCGGAGCCGGGTTGGGCGCCATCATCTACGACCATGACGGGCGGGTCTATCCGTCGGACGAGGCACGCATGCTGGCCGCCATGGGGGACGATGCCTTTGCCTTGGGCCACGTCAGCCAACCGGTCAGCCAATGGCTGTCCTCGCCCGCCATGGGCCGCTTGCTGGACGCCGGGGTCGCCGAGGCCCTACCCACGTGCTCCGACTGCGCGTTTGTGCCGATGTGCGGCGCCGATCCGATCGAGCACTACGCCCGCCAAGGGGATCCGATCGGCCATCGGCCCAGCAGCGACTTCTGCCGACGGAACATGGGGCTCTTTGATTTCCTACTGCAGCGCTACGAGAAGGCTGATCGGAACGTCCAAGGGTTGATGCGCTCCTGGGCCAATCCGAAGCCGTCGGTGGAGGACCCCGTCCATGCTGCCGCTTGAAACCAGAGCCGAGCTGGCGCCGTCGGCGAAGGCCAGCCTGCTCAAGGTCGTGTCGCTGGCAGAGTTTGCCCAATCACCGCTTCCTTTCGAGCGCTTGGCCCTGGACCTGCGGGGCGTCCCAGCGGAGCACGCCAGCAATGAGCTGCTAAACCTGCCTTGGGGTGCCGTCTTGCCTTCAGGAGGGTTGCGCTCTGCCGGTGAGGCTCCTCTCGTTCGCCTGGAAGGTCCGCCAGATGTTTGCAAACCAGGGGACGTGGTGGAGCTCAATCCCCTGCAGAAGAAAGTGGCGATCCGATATCGGCGCGGAGACACCGGCAATGTGTTGTTCGCCACCGAGCGCTGCAACAGTTACTGCCTGATGTGCTCTCAGCCGCCCCGAGACGTTCAAGACGATTGGCGGGTGAGGCACCTCCTGGACCTGATCGACCTCATCGATCCGGAGGAACCTTCGCTGGCGATCAGCGGAGGGGAACCGACCCTGCTGGGTGACGGGTTGGTCGACGTGGTGGCCAAATGCGCGCACGTGCTGCCCAACACCCACCTCCACATCTTGTCCAATGGTCGCCTGCGTGAGACTGGCCTGCATGCCAAATTTGCAGGGCTCCATCCCAACTTGAGCTGGGGCATTCCACTCTACGGGGACCGCTATGCCCTGCACGACTATGTGGTGCAAAGCGAGGGTGCGTTCGCTCAGACCCTTCGTGGGCTTTACGCATTGGAAGCCTCCCAGCAACGGGTGGAGATACGGGTCGTGTTGGTCAAGCCCACGGTCGAGCGGCTGGCACAGCTGGCCCGCTACATCTGGCGCAACCTGCCCTTCGTCGAACATGTTGCACTGATGGGCATCGAGCCCATCGGCTTTGCCAAAGCGCATCAGCGTGAGCTTTGGGCCGATCCAGCGGACTACGGTGACATCCTGTCCGAAGCGGTGGGGCTGCTGGCCGAGGGCGGAATCCCGGTCTCGCTCTACAACCTGCCCTTGTGCGCCTTGGACCGATCGCTTTGGCCCTACGCCGTGCAGAGCATTTCGCCTTGGAAGAACGACTACCTGCCCGCCTGTGACGGCTGCTCGGTTCGGCAGCGGTGCGGCGGCTTTTTCTCGTGGGTCACACCGGCTTGGACCAGCCGGTCCATCTCTCCCGTCCTGGAAACCTGATCATGTCCAACGCACTGATGATCGTCGGCGCCGCCACCTTGGGAACCTTGGGCACGGAGCCGCCCAAGGGCCAGTCCGACCTTTCCAGACTCTCCGAGTTGGACGGGAAATACGCGACCGTCCTGAGCACCTCGTTGAATGCAGGCCGGCACAACCTGTATGCAGGGCACCGCAGCCACAGCTCCCATCGATCACACAGTTCCCATCGATCCCATTCGTCCGGGTCGGGAAGCTCGTATCGCTCCTACACCCCGCCACCGGCGACCTATACCCCACCGCCCACCCGCTACACCACGCCAGCGGCACCGGTGGCCCCAGCAGCTCCACGAACCACAGGCACAGGCGGCAGTGTCGGCAACCATTTGAATAGCTACCCAACCCAGAATCTGGATCCAGCCACCCGAGCAAACTCAAGATCCACGAACAACTTGACCTTGGAGCCCGGCACCTACGACAAGCCGGTCACGGAGGGACGGGACGCCGATGCGCTGAAGCTACTCATCATGCGCGTCCAGGCAGCGCTCTATTCCAAGGGCTACGATCCAGGTGCCATCGACGGGGTCCTCACTCCTGAGACCCAATCGGCGCTGCGGATGTTCCAATTGGCCCACGGCATCCGGGCCACCGGAACGATGACGACTCCCACCCTGGACGCGCTTGGCGTGCGGATCTAGCCCTCAACACCCTCGATCCCGCGGCTCCGGGAGGCCAAAAAGCGACCGGCCTCCAGAAGAGTGAGACACCCGTGGCATTTAAGGACCGAATCGCAAACGGCTCGACACATCTGCAGAACCGCTCCTATGTGCACCTTGCGCAGCTTTGCGCACATGGTTAGATGCTTCCATCTTTAAGGGGAGCAGAGACGATGGACCACAATTGCAACAACAAGCAGCACAGAGGCTCGGAGCACGACTGGCAACAGGCCATCGATGCCCTTCCGATTTTGATCGTCGAACGGAACGAAGCTTCCGCAATGAGCACCGATGCGTTGATCGCAGCGGCCCAATCAGGCTTGAGGGACGCTTGCGAGAACTACCGGATGGCCCTGATCGAGCATCGAGGGACGTAGGCGGCCATTGTCGCCGGCGTCTTTCGCGAACCGCTGAAAGGGGGCATTTGCCCCCTTTGACGTCTGTCAGAAGCCCCCGGCCCACCCTACAGGCTGGTGGCGCGCCACACGCGCCCGATCAACCCGCCCACCAGTGGCGCAATCGGGAAGACGGTGTAGAGGGCGGTCAACGCCAGCGGCGGGACGGACACGAAGAAGTTGCGTTCCGACTCGATCAGGCCAGGGTAGAAGATTCCCACCCCGATGCTTCCGATCTGCACGGCCACCACGACCAGCGTGCCCATCAATGCTCCCTTCCAAAAGCCCCCGCGCCTCGGTTCCAGAAAGGGATTGGCCGCCTTGGCTGCCCGAACGCGCGCCGCTCGCCAGTTCAGCATGTAAAGCAGCAGGAGGAGCGCCAGCACGCCAACACCAGCCGAGAACGCCGCCACAGCCTGCCAGGCAAGCCCCAGCTCCACAGAAATTTCTGCGCCGCCTGCGAAGGCGAGCAGGCCAGCACCGCCCAGGAGGACCGTTGCGGGTGCGAGCAGGCCCCACTGCATATGGGATGCGGTCGAGTGAGAGTGGGCATGGGCATTCATGGAACCTCCAGATGAGCGAAAACGAGGGCGGGTTACAAGGACCGATCAGGGCTTCTTTTGTGCGTCGATGAGCACCCACTGCCCTGCCCGCTTTTCAAACACCAAGTCTGCCCGGGCTGGCACGGGCGCAGGAGCCTCCTTCAGCTGGCGACCACCTTGGAAACCAATCACATCGAGGGTGCCGCCCGTGACGCATGTCGTTCGCTCGGGCCCGCTCTGATTGCAATCGGCGTTCAAGTCGTCCCAGCCACGCACTTCCACCCGCTGTCCCAGCTCGGCCACCAAGTTCGCGTTCAAATACTGCTCGTAACCCTTTGCAACCTGCTCCACCGACGGTCCCTGTTCCGCCTTACCGCAAGCGATCAAGGCAACAGCTGCTACCGCGGCGACCACCATTCCACGCTTCATGCACCTTCTCCTTGGTTCTTGGTGACGTCCACTTTGATCGTTTCGTTCCGATAGCCCAGGCTCACCTTCTCGACGGTCACGTCCATCTTGGGTTCCGTGGCGTCGATCCAAACCCGATTGACCGAGAAGACCACGCGATCGTCTTGGAACGAGCGGCCTTGCCGCGCGAGGTTGGCGGCTTCGGCGGGGTCCATCCGGATCAGCAACCGGTAGCGCCCCGCGTTCGGCGGGCTGGACACGCCGGTGGGCGTCTTATGGATCCAGGGGACGAAGTTCTTTCCGGTGACACTCAAGCCAGCAACCGAGATCTGCGGCATCGGCACGAACACTTCCATGACGCCCCGATCCGGGTTGTAACTGACCCCACCCAGCGCTTTGAAGTTCGGGCGGACGGCATACCGCCGAATCCCTTTGAACCGCTCCAGCCGGGCGTCGAAAGCAGGCCCGAAGCGCTGCTCGATCACCGCCGCAGAGGGCTCCGCCTCTTTGCTACCCGTCGTCCTCTTTGCGGCCACCCAAGCCTGCCGCAAGCACCACTGCCGTTTGTCAGGCCTCAATTGGTAGGCGGAATGGGCCATCGCCAGCAGGCCCATGTCGCACATGTCGGTCCCTTGTACTCCCGTGGAGGACAGCCCTTCGCGCAGGTGCTGAGCACCCTCAAGGATGTCCTCGTCCAGGTCCCAGTACATCCCTGCAGGTTCGGCGTATAGGGGGTGGGACACCTTGGCCTGCGAGCCGGACTTCCCAGAAATGGCCCCACCGATCTGCCGAAGCAGGCCTGAAGCGGTCGTGGATTGGGCGCTGGCACCCGTCGATACGGCCAGCGCGAGCGCGCCGGCGAGAACTGCCCCGTTCTTCATACAGCCCCTCGTTCCTTTGGATGGACTTGCCACGGACTTACGTGACACGTAGAGTCTACCCGGGGCGTAGGGGTTCGGTCATCATCGGTGCATGCCTGCACTGCATCCGTTCAGCCTGTGACTACGCCGACAACTCCGCGAGCGATCGTGGCCGCGCGCTTGCGTCAAGCCCGCGAATGGCGGGGCCTGAGCCAACGGGAAGTGGGGATGCGAATGGGGCTGGACAAAGACACGGCGTCGGCACGAATCTCCCGCTACGAGTCGGGGGCGATGTCTATCAGCCTCGAAGCACTGTTTGAGCTCGCGCAGGCACTGGACGTGCCGCCGGCTTACTTGCTGGCGACGACGCCGGCGATGGCAGACGTCATCTTGGCGCTGGGTGTTCAAAGCGAGGCTCAACAGGCCAAGCTTTCTCAAGCCCTGGAAGGGCTCGCCGCGCTCCCACCGGGCAAGCGGAAGCAAGCCATTGACCGACTCTTGGCGGACTTCGAACCTCCATAGGCTCCTTTCAGCGAGCCGGTCTCAGCGATTGCGACCACAACAGGTGATAATCCGCCCGGTATGGACACGGGGGAATACGGGATGTTGTTTTCAGCGGCGATCAGCGATCGCTTTCAACGGTTCAAACAGTGGTGGCTCATCCAACCGCTGACCGTTAGGGCTTACTTCAGTGGGGCGGCCCTCATGGGCATCGCCCTTCTTCTGTTCCGCTTTGCTCCGAAGGCTTTGGCCACCGACGTCATCACTTACGCAGCCAGCTTCTTCTTTGCAGTTGGGTTCCTACGCGAAGCATTCCTCTGGCTCTATCCGAAGCGCCAGCTGCCACTGGTCAAGTTGGCTGTCACAGCGATGAGCGTTATGGCGCTTGCTGCCGCAACAGGGATCAGCCGCCTGGCAGTCAACGATGGCACCGGACAGGATCCCTCTCATTTTCCAACCGCAGTAGCGCTGCTTGTGCCTTTCGCCTTCGTGCCGATCATCGCCTTCGCAATTACGGTTTCAAGCGGTCTTTCAGCCATAGGCATTATCATTTGGGCTGCAGGAACGTCTCCTTGGGGGAAAACGAAGAGGAGCGACTTTGACTACTTGATGCTCTGCTCACGCATTTTTGCCGCAGCAGTGGTGTCCATCGTAGCTGCGTTCGCGATAGGAGACTCACCAGTAGCGCCGTCCTGGATGAGATCCGTAGCTCGCCACACCGCATTTGCGCTCGACCTTTATAGCGATGCTTCGTGCGCCGTACATCCGAGTGATCGGTTTCACCGCATCAACGATGACATCGTGATCTTGGGGAGGATCACGCCCGACGGTCCACGCTATGTTCGCCGCAGTTGCCCCTTGCAGGCCGAAGCGGAGGCGCCTGAGCTACCTCTCCTTGGCCCTCACCCCAGCCCCTAGACAGAGGAATACGATTCCAGAAAATCGGCGAATTCCTCGTCTTGACAGGCCAGTGCTTCGAACCGAGGCTCGCCCTCCTCAATGCACGCACCGGCCTTGAGAAGCATCAGGGCCACTTCCTGCTTAGTTTTGCTATTTAGATCGCTTGCCCATGCAAGCCACACCAGAGGAGGCTGGTCCATCTCGTCGTACGTGTAGGGGTAGCCGTCCGGCTCTGCCCCGACTTCCAGCATCGCTGCAACCATCTCGATATCGCCATGGGAGCACGCGTGGTGGAACTGCGGAAACGGCAAGGCTCGAGCGCGCACTTGGAGTCCCAAGGGCAGCCTGCTGATGAGATTGTCCATCTCCTCCATGACAGCCCGGGTTTCCTCTTCACACTGAATTGGCAGACTCCAACGCGGATCCCTGGCGCTACGATGGCCTTCAGCGCTCACATCATTGTCCGTCTCTTTGCTCATCGACGCTCAACCAAAGACGTTCCCGGTTGGAACGCCGCCATGGTGGCGAAACGGCTCTGAAGGATCCCTTGCGGCTTGCGGGAGTTATCGAAACAGTGGTCCCGACAACGGCCAAGCAAGGCTAGGACAAAGCAAACGGAATTCCCAATACTTGAGCGCGACTCATGCTGGGAAAAGTCTCTCTGGCGTTGCGGCTTGAAAATTTGCTCCACGACCACTAGCCGCTCAACTGATGCCCCTCGGTCGAGCCCTGAGCCACTTATCCCTTCCACCGTTGGACTGGAGCCAAAAATATCTTGTGGGGAGCACCATCGTTCTTATCCGTGGGCCGGGCGGACATTGCGACTTTGTAAAAGCCGCCCACCTCAAGGCTTCCCCAGCGAAACCCTTTGTGCTAAAAATGTGGCGCCCGTCATATTTCGCTGACGGGGGCAGTACTTATCACGCCTGGAGAGCCGGCGCAACACGCGTCAGCAATCCATCGGATCAGGGCGACCAAGACGGCCGTTGTCAGTTGTGCAGCGATTGTCATCAGAAGTTCCTCCGTAGCAAGGCGATACATCAAGCTTAGATGTAAGCGGCACCGTCAGATTGTTTACTTTGGCGGCTTGGGCCTCTTCTAAGAGGTCTGTGTAGTAGTGGCAGGGGGGGCAATGGTTGCCGCGGCCAGCCCCGCCCTGTAGACGCTGAGATTTAATGGGGACCATGAAGATACCAAAGACCGCTTTGCAGGCCGCACAGCGTCAGCGCAGGTATGTGCATTTTGATCTCCCGCTGTCGAGATCAGCGGTCAGGGCACTCGTGCTCGATGCGGCTCGCGTGGCAGCACATCCGTTCTATCCGTTCATTCGGCACGACATTGTCCGTCCGAAGATTAAACGTACCGGCAAAGGCCAATTTTTGAGGCGGCTCAAGACTCGTGAAATCCGATACGCAGCGCACGCTGATGCTGCGATATACGCCTACTACAGCCATCTACTCTCGCAAAGGTACGAAACTCGGTTGGCCATGGCAGGCCTAGGCGCATCGGTCATCGCGTTCCGCTCGTTGTCGAAGTCGAACACGGATTTTGCAACAGAAGCATTCACTTGGATCGCATCCAATTCCCCGTGCGTGGCGATGGGCTTTGACGTCAAAGACTTCTTCGGAAGCATCGACCATGCTGAACTCAAGCGTGCTTGGGCGTCACTACTCGACACAGAAACGCTTCCTGCGGATCACTTCTCAGTCTACAGGTCTATCACACGACATTCTTCTGTGGAGTTGATCGCCGCTCGTCGAGCACTCCACATTACTAGGTCCGCGCTAAAAAAGATGGACCGAATGTGCTCCCCGTCAGATTTCCGCAAGATTGTCCGAGGTGGAGGACTGATTGATGTCAATGGCGTCGGAAGAGGAATTCCGCAAGGTTCGCCGATCAGTGCACTTCTATCAAACCTGTATATGTTTGAATTTGACGTTCGGATCGCAACTGAAGTCGAGAATAGGGGGGGCTACTATCGGCGGTACTGTGACGACATCCTAATAGTCGCAGATGCCAAATGGTCGACGGACCTTGAGGCGTTGGTTGCGGCAGAGCTTCAACGCATCGGACTTGTGATGCAGATTAGTAAGACCCAGATGCGAAAGTTTTCGCCGGCGGCTGATAAGCCCCTTCAGTACCTAGGTCTCACTTATGATGGCGATCGCATCCTACTGCGCCCTTCGGGAATTGCGCGGCACTACTCAAAAATGCGCCGTGGCATCTTGTCCCACAAGCTTTCACCTCGCCTAATCAAGGGACGCTCCTTGCTCCAGGTCAGGAGGAGGCGGCTGCTACGTGCTTACACGGAGCACGCACCTGCAACAGTGCGATCATTCATGAGCTATGTTCGAAGTGCCTCCAAGAAGTCAGGCTCGGCGGTCGTGCTACGCCAACTCAAGGGGCATCGCCGACGTTTCAGGAAGCTTCTCAAAAGCTAGAGCAGCCGTCTCTGTATGGCGTGTTACCTTACGACGGCGGCCTAAGTGAGGCCCGTAAACCGAAAAGCTGCCTCGATAGACATTAGCCGGGAATTCGCTCCTGCTCACCTCGCTGTACTTACGGGCCCGCCTTTACATTCTGCCGTTCTGCGGACATCTGAACCGCTGCCAGGCCATTGGACAATGACTGGACAGCCAGTTCATGGAATGGAGTGCGATCTTCCACGCTGAGCCAAGGTCGCCGTAGCGCTTCTTTAGTGGAAAGAGGCATCGCCAGAAGATCGGTGTGGAAGCCCGCTAATCCTCTGATGCATCCGTCCTCCGTGAATGCCCAAGGCAGTTCCCGCTCCAACCCGGCAAGGCCAAGCTTTTTCAAGACGTTCACGACATCCTCCAAACGCTCGGCAAGGACTTCGCTTTGGAAGCGCTCCGCCCCACCGCAGCGTATGACCGACGACCACCTGTAACGCACCCCGTGCTTGTTGCTCCTAGCCGCCCGGTGCTCGGGAACAACTGATCTGGCTCCCCGTGAGCGGACGCCAAGAAGCGATACTTTGATCGCACTTGGAGGTCCTTTTATGTCCCGTATCA